>JALGYA010000089.1 GCA_029824475.1 Fimbriimonadia bacterium
CGTGCCTTCGTGCACCGATTCCCCGAGTTCGGGCATCAGGATTTCCGTCGCCATATCCCCCCGATTTTAGCCGTTCTGCTGCAGTTTGCGTGAGCCTGTTGGATAGGAATACTTAGTCATAATCAGTTCATGCTTCTCGCGGCCGCTGCAGTCCTTCAGCCTCCGGTAGATCAGAGACCAAACATTCTCTTCTGCATCGCAGATGACTGGGGCTGGCCTCACGCGAGCATCTATGGCGAACCTGTGGTGGAGACACCGGCCTTCGACCGCGTGGCGCGTGAAGGCGCGCTATTCCATCACGCCTACATCTCCAGTCCAAGCTGTACGCCGAGTCGCGGGGCGATCCTGACCGGACAGCACTTCTGGAGGCTGAAGCAGAATGCAAACCTCTGGTCTTCCCTGCCCCAGGAGTTTCCGGTCTATCCGGAGATCTTGGAGAACGCGGGTTATCACACGGGCCACTGGCGCAAGGCTTGGGGTCCCGGCAAGCTGGACGTCGTTGACCGCACCCAAAACCCTGCGGGCAAAACCTACGGAGGCTTCGACCAGTTCATGGCCGCTAGACCTGACGGTGCGCCATTCTGCTTCTGGCTCGGGGCGAGTGATCCGCATCGCGGATACGCGCTCGATTCCGGCGAAAAGAGCGGCATGGACCTCTCTGAGATTCGAGTGCCGACAACTTTCCCGGACACACCTGAGGTGAGAGGCGACATCGCCGATTACTTCTTTGAAGTCCAGCGCTTTGACCGAGACGTCGGCGCAGCTCTTGAGAAGTTAGAAAGGATGGGAGAGCTGGAGAACACTATCGTGGTCATCACCGGCGACCATGGCTGGCCATTTCCGCGGGGCAAAGGCAATCTCTACGACAGCGGCTCGCGCGTGCCGCTTGCTGTCCGCTGGCCGGGCAAGATTGCTGCAGGCACAACTCGCACGGACTTTGTCAGCCTGACTGACCTGGCGCCCACTTTCTTGCTGGCGGCAGGCATCACGCCGCGTGCATCGATGACCGGGCGCTCGCTGCTGGATGACTCCAGCAGGCACATCATCTTCGGCAAGGAGCGGCACACTCCAGCTCAAGAAGCTCCTGATATGGGCGGAACGCCTATGCGGGCGATCAGAACCAAGGAGTACCTGTACATCATGAATTTCCGGCCGGATCGATGGCCCGCTGGGCAGCCTGATCCTATGAAGGGCAACATATTGGGCCAGTGGTATTCGGACTGCGACAACGGCCCGACTAAGCTGCAGATGATTGCCAATAAGGACGAGAGTCCTGTATCCCGACGGCTCTTTGAGCTCTCTTTTGCGAAGCGTCCAGCTGAGGAGCTGTATCTGCTGGGAACTGATCCTGAGCAGCTTGTCAACGTCGCGGATGTGCCGCAGTACAAGGAGATCAAAATGCAGCTCTCAGCTCGGCTTGTGGCGGAGCTGGTGAGGACTGGTGATGAACGTGCGCTCGGGAATGGTGAGGCGGCCTACGAAGGCTTCCCCTACTTCGGTGGCGGCGGCGGGATGAAGCCGGGATTCAAGCGTTAGCGTTCTTTTCTGGTCCCCTCTCCTTGCGTAGCAGGGGGAGGGTTAGGGAGGGGGCCGCAAGCGAAGCGTCTCTTTGCAGCAACCTCAAGATCAGGACTCAAGACTTAAGATGGATTTGTCCCCCTCCTAGCCTCCCCCTCATTCGAGGGAGAGGGACCAATCACAATTGCCCCTCCTCTCCTCCTCGTTTGAGAGGAGGAGAGGGTTAGGGTGAGGAGGTTTGAAATTCTGGCCTCTCCCCCGCTTGGGGCGGGGGAGATTAGAGAGGGGGCTGCGAGCGGAGCGAGCGGTCTCATGGCAGACCGGCAGCCCCGGCTGAAAGCCGGCCCCCTCCTAGCCTCCCCCACCCCAAGTGGGGGAGGGACCAATCCAAGTTTGATTCAGGCCTTCGCAGGTTCAGGCTTCTTCCAGAGACTCACCAGAACAACACTGCCGACGATCGTGAGCCCGCCCAGCAGTGTCTGAAGGGACGGCCTCTCGCCAAGCACAGTGATCGCCAAGATCACGGCAAAGACAGGCTGCATTGAAACGATGATGCTCGCCAGAGTAGCGGGGATCCGCTTTAGCGAATGGAAGAAGATCACCTGCGGAAGCGCAGTCCCGAAAATGCCCATAGCGGCTGCAAGAAGCAGCCCGTTCGCAGGCCAATCTGAACCAGTGGTCGTGCCAATCGGCACGTAAATCAGAGTTGAGATTGCACAGAGAATCAGATTGAATCGCACCGAGCCGACACGGTCCACGACTGCACGACCGATGATATTGCGAACGGTCAGAGCGGCTCCAGCTCCCAATCCAAGCAGGACACCCAAAGTCACCTTGGAGGACAGGCTGAACTCAGGCACGATCAGGATCACGCCGAGCAGCACCATTCCCCCCGCGAAGAGCTCGATCGGGCGGTGTTTGAGCTTGAATACAAACGGCTCCGCGATGGCTGTCAGCAGCGGATAGGTGAACAGCGCCACGACGGCCACCGAGACATCCGTGATCTGGACAGCATAGATATAGAGCAGCCAGTTGAGGGTTTGGGCGATGCCTGCGATGATCAGCGTCTTTCGATCAGCCTTGTCGATCGGCCCACGCTTCGACTTGCTGAAGGCGAATATCACGCCCAGAAAGAGACAAGCCCCCACACCGCGCATCAGAGCGATCGCGCCGCCGTCCATCGACGTGCCGATCCACTTGATGAACAGGTTCACCGTGGCGAACATCGACGCCGAAAGGACGATCAGTCCGATCTCGCGGCCAGAAGCTTTGTGCGTCAAAGCGAAGCGGCCTCAGTCAGGCCCCAAGCTCTGAAATGGTGAGCAAGCCCATCGATAAAGTGGTGATCCCAATACCCCCAACTGTGACCGCCTGGGTGCTCGACGTACGTGTGATTCAACCCGATCTTTTCGAAGTGGTCTCTGGTCAGGCGGTTGTGCTTAACGAATCCATCCTCGGTCCCACAATCGATGTGGATCGCTGGCGGGTTTTTGCACTGCTCGGCCAGATGGAACAGATCGGTGTCCGATCCAACGGGATTCGGACCTGTCAGCCGCCAGATCGACTCGTCGCGCGTGTCCTCATCGACCATAATCTGCCCTCCGAAGTCTAAGGCTCCCGAATGGGATGCAGCAGACCGGAAGGTCTCCGGATACTTGAGGCCGAACCGGAGCGCGCCGTAGCCGCCCATTGAAAGCCCCCCGACAGCCCACTCCTTCCGGATCTGGAAGTAGTGCGCCAGCAGGGCTGGCAGCTCGGCCCCTAGCGCCTCGCCGTACTTCGGGCCGTTGTGAGCGTCGCAGTAGTAGCTGAGATCGCCGTCTGGCATAACGCACAGGATCGGAAAATCGCGAATGTACCGCTCGATCGAGGTCAGCCGCATCCAGCCAGTGTGGTTATCACTATAGCCATGCAGCTGCATCAGCGGATAGTAGGGCGCTTTGAAGCGCATGTCCGGCACGATGACCGTGCAGCTCACCTGCTTGCCCAGGACATCCGAGTGGTAATCGAGTTCGATCTTCGGCATGATTCCTACCCTGTTGACTGCATGCCTGCGGCGATGCCAGCGATGGTCTGGAGCATTGCGGTCGTATCGTCTTTGCTCTTGCCTTCCTGTTTCATCAGACCAGCCTGGAGCACGTTGAGCGGCAGTACGATCGGGTTGCGGAATGCGACGGTTGCATGAACCACTTTGGCGTCGTTCATCAGCTCATCTGTCTCAAGGATTTGGAGTACGATCTTCTTGGTCTTCTCGTACTCGTCGTGGATCAGCTTCTGCATCCGCTGCCCGACTTCTTTCGGCTCAACGAGCTCGGCGTACATGTCTGAAGTGGGCAGGTGGGCGCGGACCATTTCCAGTTCAGCGCTGCCGATGACCGTCTGGAAGAACAGCCACTTCTTGGCCATGCGTCTTAGCATGTCCAGGTTGGCTGGATCTTCCTTGATAAAGGCCTCCAGGGCTGTTCCAAATCCGAACCAGCCAGGAAGTACCGTGCGGTTCTGGATCCAGGCAAAGTTCCATGGGATGGCACGGAGTGCCTCTACACCCGTGTAGTTCTTGCCGGGCCGCATGACCGGGCGGCTTGCGATAGGCAGCTGGCTGATGTGCCGAATCGGCGTCGACCCGACGTAGAAATTCCAGAAATCTTCGTTCTCGTAGACGAAATCACGGAAACTCTTCTTTGCCAAATCTGACAAGGCATCCATCGCCTTGACCCAAGACTGTGCCTCCTTCGGGCCTTCATCGGATCTTGCGGCGGCCGTCAGTGAGGCAGAGAGAATCTGCTCCATGTGTCGATGTGCGATGGGCGCAAGGCTGTACCGGAACGAGATGACCTCGCCCTGCTCGGTGAACCGGATCGCTCCGTCAAAGCTCCCGGCTGGCTGGCTGAGGATCGCGCGGTTTGCGCGGCCTCCTCCGCGACCGACTGTGCCGCCTCTGCCGTGGAAGAGGCGCAGCTTGACTCCGGTCTCTTTGGCCGCGTCAGCGAGGTCAGATTGAGCCTGGTGAAGCGCCCAAGTGGCCGCGAGGTAGCCGCCATCTTTGCTGGAGTCACTGTAGCCAAGCATGACTTCCTGAAAGCCGCCTCTCAGATCGACGAACTTTCTATAGGGCTTGCAGGTGAGCAGCTCCGTGAGCAGCGCCTTGCCTCGGTCGAGATCGTCGATGGTTTCGAGAAGGGGCACAGCGTCGAGAGTCCCCGGAGTGATCTCTGCATCCTTGGCAAGGATCAGCACTTCCAAGACATCGCTGACACCATGCGTCATGCTGACGATGTAGGCTTCAATCGACTCCTCGCCGAGCGCCGTGTGCGCCCGCTTGATCACGCGGAACACTTCCCTAATCTGCTCAGTCTTCTTGCTGCCGGTCCAGCCGTCGCCGACCAGAGGCCTTGGGCTGGCAATCTCTTTGACAAGAACCTTAATCTTGTCTTCTTCACTCAGCGCGGCATAAGAGTCCGGCTTTTCCAGGACATCGGCGGCAGAGAGGAGTTCGCCTACAGCAGGCTCGTGCTCATCGCTGTGCTGACGGATATCGAGCGCAGCCATGTTGAGGCCAAAAGCGTTTACTTCACGCACGATCCTCGCCAGCAAGCCTGTGCTTGCTGCCATGTCCGAGCCGGTATCGCGGAGCGACTGCTGCACGAGTCTCAGCTCCTCCAGAGGCTCCTGACCGGATGAATATGCGATCTCCGGCTTGGGCTCGTGTGGGTTGACGACCAGGGCTCGAAGCCAGTCAAGCTCGGCTTCCATCCTTGCCGCGATCACCGCAAGCTTGAGGGCGAACGGCTCGCCAAGATGTCGGCGCTTGATCCATTCAGGCAGCGGCACCTCCGCGAGATCTTTCTTGAGCTGCTTGTTGAGCGGCGCGTCCTTCAGAAGACAGGAAGCATCCTGCGTGAGTTCTCCGCGAAGCTGGTGCAGGATATTGACGTAGTTCTGGAGCACAACCCGGCGATGCTCGATGAGCGCGTGCCAGGTGATTTCAGGCGTCACTTTCGGATTGCCGTCTCGGTCGCCGCCAACCCAGGATCGGTAGCTGAGGATTCCGGAGCAGTCGAGAGGGCCGTCGTTATAGGTTCGCTCCCAGGCTCGTTCAAAGTCGCGGTGCAGCCAGGACGCGACCATGAAGATCGTGTGCTCGAAGAAGTAGAGGGCATTCTGGACTTCGTCTTCCACAGAAATCTCGCTGCTGCGCAGTTCGCTGGTCCGCCAGAGCGATGCGAGGCTTCTCTGCAGGTCCTTGCGGGCCATGCCTTTGGCATTGAGCGGCCTGTCAAGGTTGACGCCTTCGTCCTCGTGGTCCAGTTCGGCGAGCGCACGGGCGATCGCCTCCAGCTTGTCCAGGACGGCTCTTCGGCGAGCTTCGGTGGGGTGTGCAGTGAGCGTTGGGCAGACAGAGAGGTCGCTGACGAGCTGCCGGACTTCATCGGCCGTGAAGCCCTTTTTGTTGAGATTATCAAATGCCTCGCTGACGGACTCTGGGCGGCGCTTCCGCGCACGATTGACCCTGATGATCTCCTTCTGTTCGGCGAGATTGATGAGCTGGAAGAGGATTGTGAAAGCGCGTGCGGTCTTTGCAGCAACTACTGGATCCTTGAGCGCAGGAACCTCGTTGAGGATGTCGCAGCGCGGGTCTTTGGACGCTGCTTCAAAAAGCGCCCGGCCGGCGTCAAGAATCTCCTGGCCTTCGTGCTCAAGCACGGTCTGACCGACGAGTGCATCGAGGATGACGAGGTCGCGACTGAGCGGTTTACTCAGACCAGCGGCTTCCGGATCGCATCCCAAGAATGGTGTGTCGGTCATATGCTCGTGAAAGGTACCTGCCAATGAGCTTTTTCAGTGAGATTGACTGGGCCAGAATGTTTGCCTCGGGAGTGCATTGGCTGGGCTCACCTGAGCATAATCCGGCACATGCCATCGGCTCCAGCAACCGCCATATCAGGCTTTGTGGACGAAATCAGCCCAGATCTTCAGGAACAGCTCGCCGCTGCAGAGCGGATCGGCCTAGACGGCGTCGACATCAGGTTTGTCAACGGCCAAAACGTGCTCGATCTGGATCGACAGACGCTGGAGGAGATCAGATCGATCTGTGAAGATAAGGGCCTTCGGATCTTTTCCATCGGCTCACCTGTCAACAAGCTGCAGTTGACTGAGGAGAATCGAAAGCAGGAACTGGACAGGCTGCAAAAGGCGTTCGATCAGGCCGAGGCGCTCGGCACCACGCGGATCCGCGTCTTTTCGCCGCGAACCGATGGAAGCTGCCGCCAAGAAGACTGGCCGCAGGTTAGGGACTGGATGGCTGAGCAGGCTGAAATGGTCGCAGGATCTTCGTTCGTGCTCGTCCATGAGAACGATGCAGACATGTACGGCGCCTTCCCTGAAGGCTGCCGCCGCATCATGGAGACCTTCAACGGCCCGAACTTCAAGGCGCTTTTTGACTTCGCAAATTCAGCCTGTATGGGGATCAAGACGATCCCGGACTGGACAGACTGGATCATTCCCTACCTCGACTCTCTTCACATAAAGGATGGAGTTAACGGCAGCCGCAATTTCCTTCCTGCAGGTGAAGGTGAGGGCCAGATCCCGGAGACTTTCCAGCTATTGAGGGATGCAGGGTGGTCTGGACCGATGGCGCTTGAACCGCATCTGGCTGAATCGGGAGCCTTCTCCGGATTCTCCGGCGAAGCCAAATTCGCTCACGCAAAAGAGACTCTCGTGAAGGTGCTCGGATGAGCGTACGAGTTGGCGTCGTAGGGCTGGGGCAGATCCATCACATTCACTGCTGGTCTGCGGATCTAGCCTCTGGGGCGGAGCTGGGCGGGGTCTATGACATCGTCCCAGAGCGGGCAAAAGAGGTGGCGGCGGAGCGGAACACCTACGCCGCATCATCTCTGCAGGACCTCTTCGACAGAGTTGATGCAATCAGCGTCTGTGTGCCCAGCGGTCTGCATGCAGAGATTGGCATCGCTGCGGCCAAGGCCGGCAAGCATGTTCTGTGTGAGAAGCCGATCGACATCACCCTCAAGGCTGCCACCGAGCTTGTCGACATCTGCGAAGCAGCAGGAGTGAAGCTAGGTGTGATTAGCCAGCACAGGCTCTCGCGGGATATCGTGGCAGCCAAAGCCGCGGTCGATTCCGGCGAACTTGGCCGAATGGTGTTTGGCGAAGCCGCCACTAAGTGGCTGCGCACACAGGAGTACTACGACAGCGGCGACTGGCGCGGCACTTGGGAGCTGGATGGAGGCGGATGTCTGATGAACCAGGGCGTCCACTATGTGGACATGCTCCAGTGGGTGATGGGCGGTGTGGCTGCTGTCCGGGCAATCACTAAGACCCTCACGCACGACATCGAAGTGGAAGACTGCGCAGCAGCTGTTCTTGAGTTCAAGAGCGGGGCAATTGGCACGCTGAGAGGCTCCACAAGCTGCTACCCGGGTGTTGCAGAGAGCCTAGAGGTGCACGGAGACAAGGGCAGCGTATTGATCGAAGCGGACAAGATCCGAGCCTGGAAGACCGTGGCTCAAGAGAACGGCGAGCCGAGCGCTATGCCGACCGGAGAGGTTGAAAAGGTCAAGCTGAGCGAGTCGGCGGCAGCTGATCCAGCCGCCGCATGGGGCGAACAGCACCTGCACCAGATGCAGGACTTCGTCGACTCGATCCGCGACGATCGAGACCCGATGGTCACGGGACGGGCAGCTCTTGAGCCGCTCAAGGTGATCCTGGCGATCTATGAGTCAGGAAGGAACGGCGGCAAGCGCGTCGAGCTCTAGACGTCTTCGTACTGCAGCCCGGGTGTAATCTCGGGCCGCATGAACTGGGTGTAGCCCTTCTTGCGGAGGCCTCTTTCCAGCTTCTTCAAATCCGTTGCAAGGGCGATCACTGTCCCGCCCATACCGGCTCCTGCGAGCTTGGCGGCGTCGGCTCCATTATCAAAGCAGCGATCAATCAGCTTATCGATGTCTCGGCCTGACCCGCCCAGGCTGGAAGTGATGTCCTGATTGTCGTTCATCAGATCAGCGAGGCTGTCCATGCCGCCGGCCAAAAGGGCTTCGGTGCCTTCGTCAGCAATCTTAGCTGCCTGCTCCATCTTGACAATCACTTCCCTGTCTCCGGCCAGCCATCGGTCGCGAACAGGACCATGAACCGATCCGCTCAACCGCTCTACCCCGGTGGTGACTAGGAGCAGCGGCAGTGGGGCCTGCAGCGATGCCATCTGGCCGTGCGGACCGCCGGTAACAGGGTGCTTCCCGGCAAAGTCCATGAACTGGAGCCCGCCGTGGACCACCATATAAGCGTCTTGATATCCGCAGACGACTCCGGCCTCAACGGCCTCAATATCGCGGACCAGCTCTGAAACCTCCAGCAGGCTGTCCCTATCCAGGGTTGGCTTTTCACTCCTGGCTGCCAACAGACAAGCGACAGTTGCGGCCAGCAGCGCGGTGGAGCCTGCCAAGCCGCTCGATCGAGGAATATCTGTCTCCCACTCCACCTTGACCGGGCCATCAACAGGAAGGCGTTGGGTGGCAGCATCCCAAAGCGTGGTGTCATCGGGCAGCCCTTCATCACCAAGGGTGATCGTGCAGGTTGCCCTGGCCGGGATAGAGCAGCTGAGTACGCGCCCGCCGTAAATGTCCGATGGATTTCCAACTATCCCGCAGCGTCCGGGTGCACTCGCCTTAAACTTCATGATCCCAACCTCTTTTTTGCCGCCTCATATCCTTCGGCCGAGCCGCAGTCGAGTCTCATCTCTTCTGCCCGCAGCTCCACTGGAACCAGGTTCTGCCCGATTTCAAGCCCGCGCTGGAACACGTGCGACAACGACAGCTCTGGCCCGGGCTCAGGATCGAGAAACTCGTCGTGCAGCAGCTTCGAAGCCTCGGCTCCAATAATGTAGCGTGCGCTGATTGCCCATCGGCTCTCAGTCACTCCCGGACCCGGCTTCTCAAGGATACGGGATGCGAGGCCGTCTTCGCCTGCCTCGACGATTCCGTACCGGCTGACGCGGTCCTCCGGCACCTCTTGGACGGCAACAGCACTAAACTCTCCCATACGAGAAGCCTCCCATAGCCGGAGCGAAGGGCTGTATGGGTTCAGAATTGTGTCTCCAAGCAATACAAGAATCGGCCCATCAACGCCGGCGCTGGCGACAGCATTGGCCAGGCCGAGCGGTCGTTCTTGATACCTCATGACAATCCGGTCGCTCTGCTTCCCGGCCACCCATTCGTCGAGCTCGGGTTTGACTTCGGATCCAACGATGACGACCTGCTCTGCTCCGGCTTCAAACGCCTCTTGAACAACGAAGTCAAGAACCGTCTTTCCGCCCAATGGGAGGAGCTCTTTTGCTTTGCCGCCGGTCACATCGGCCATGCGTGTGCCGCGTCCAGCCGCGGGGATAACTGCAGTCAGCATTGGAAGTCAGGTCATTTTGCTTGACTAAACCAGCATCCTGCACCCTACAGTCCCAGAAAATCCTGCCGAAGATTACTGGTGAGATTATCCGTGCTTCACGTCCGAAACATGGAAAAGATCAGGCAGGAGACATGCAGATCAGAACTCAAAGCATGCGTCGCAAGCGGCGCAGCCAGGGCTTTATGCTCGTCGATGCAATCGTCGGCGTGATGATTCTCGCGCTTGGCGCAGCCTCATTTTATGGGCTATTCCCCGTAATTCGCAGATCGCACGTGATCGCGAGAGAGGAGGCTCAGGCCGTCCAGATTTCCAGCAGGATGATCGAGCATCTGCAGATGCTCTCCACCCGCGACATCAATCTGGAGACGCTTCAGCACCTCAACCTGGTGACCAAGCAGAACGAGAAGGGCGAGTACATCTTTACAGACGTCCCGATGGACGATGCCTCACTCTACAGCCCACGCAACGTGATGATCGACGGCAGAGGACGGTTCAAGGTTACGGAGCTGGAAAATGACTCTTTGTATATCGAAGTCATCGTTTCCTGGCGATCTCCGACCGGCAGGCGTAAGCGAACACATTCCGGAACTGTAATCGGGGGATACAGATGAACCGCAGAAACAAGCAGCGTGGCGCAACTCTGATGGAGACGATGCTGGCAACGGCAATCGCCTCGATCATCACCCTTGGAGCGATGGTCATGTGGATCGACGGTTCTCGGTTCTATATGAACACGGAGACCGACACTGAAATCAGTCGAGAGAACTCTGCGACACTCCGTAAGATCAGCGAGCGTCTTCGATCCGCTCTCGACGTGGAAATCTCAGATGACGGCAAGAAGATGTACTACAAGATGCCGGCTCGGGCTGAGGCCATCGACTTC
>JALGYA010000090.1 GCA_029824475.1 Fimbriimonadia bacterium
CCCTCCCGGCGGACTTGGTGGTCAGGGTGGTCCCGGAGGCCCTCCTGGCGGTCTCGGCGGCGGAGCACCTGCGGGTGGCGGCGGCGGAGCCACTGGACGCGTGACCATCACTCGATGGGTCTACCAGCGTGGATCGAGCCAGTATTCGTTCGTACTTGACAAGTTCAACCGAGTGGTTCAGATCGAAGCGATCGGCCTCGCGGATTCGAAGGTCAAGACAAAGCGAGACATTAAGTTTGGCTCGAACTTCAGCGACATCCTGGAAGTCTATGGCGCTCCGGATGCCTACGAGATCTCAGGCGACAGCCTGGTTCTCCGATATCTCGTCTTCGAGCGAGTGGCATTCCGACTCTCACGAGTCAAAGCTGACCGACCGCACACAGTATCTGGTGTTGTAGTCGCAGCAGGCAAAGCCTAAAACTGACATAATTGGCGAGTGGCTGATGAGCTTGATCAGGTTCGCTCGAGAATCGACATTGTCGATCTCATTGGCCAGCGCCAGAGCCTAAAGAAGGCTGGCAAGCATTGGAAGGGTCTCTGTCCGTTTCACGACGACAGAGACCCTTCTATGATTGTAAACCGGGCGATGGGCCGCTACAAGTGCTGGGCCTGCGGCGCCTCCGGTGACATTTTCAATTGGGTCATGGAGACCCAGCGCGTCGACTTCAAAGAAGCCCTGCGCATCCTCGCGGATCAGGCCGGCGTTGAGATCAGACGTCAGGATCCCAAGAAGCGATCTGAGCGGGAAGAAGTTGAGAAGATCACCGCTGCGGCCCAGAGCTATTTCAGGGCAGAGCTCGGCAAGTCGCAGGCAGCCAGAGACTATCTGGAGCAGCGCGGCATCGATAAGCAGACCCAGGATGAATGGGGGATTGGCTACGCCCCTGACACGTTTGAAGGCCTGACTTCCACGCTCCAGAAGAAGGGGTTCTCGCTTCAGGTCGCCGAGGCGGCCTTCCTGGCCAAGCCCAGCTCTCGGGGGAACTTCATTGACATCTTCCGAGGCCGGGTCATCGTTCCGATCAAAGATGAGCGTGGTCGTCTGATTGCTTTCGGCGGGCGAATCCTAGGCGATGGCCAGCCGAAATACATCAACAGCAGCGATACTCCCATCTTCCGCAAAGGCCGCATTCTTTACGGGCTGGATCGTGCCAAGGACGTCATTGCCAAAGCGGGATACGCCATTTTGGTCGAGGGCTACATGGATGTGATCGCCTGCCGAATGGCTGGTGTAGAAAACTCAGTTGCCAATCTCGGAACGGCATTCACTGAAGAGCATGCCGGAATTCTCAAGCGGTGGTGCACCAAAGTGGTCATCCTCTATGATCGCGACACAGCGGGGCAGAAGGCTGCGATGAAGACCGCGGAGATTCTTCTCGAGGCAGGTGTCAAGCCTCTCATTGCGATGCCCCCAGAGGGAGAGGATCCAGATTCACTCCTGCAGCGCGACGGCGCCAAGGCGGTGCAGGAGCTAGTCGCCTCGGCTGTCACCCCAACGGAGCAGCGGATTCAGCTTGTCAAAGAGAAGTTCAGTCCAGCTGACGACGAGTATTGGAATGAGATCGCCGAGGCCTTGGCAATGTCCTCCTCTCCCATGGAACTGGAGCGATGCCTCGAACCGTTGGCTGTCGATCTGCCAGGGGTCTCAGACAGGTCTTCTGCTCAAGCGATGCTTAGGAGAATGGCGGCAAAGGCCAAGCGGAAGATGACGGCTGAGCGAAAGGGAAGGCCTGCGAGTGAACCAGTGCCAGAACGAAAGAAGCCGGCGCGGATTAGCGGCCTGGAATCGACAGTTCTGAGATCGCTGATTATTCCTGCCCTTGCAAAGCAGGCATGGGAGCTGCTTGAAGACAATGAGATGTTCCACTCACCTGCAGCAAAGGCAGCGGCAATGGCTGTTCGGACAGAGTTCCCGGATGCTGCGCCAGATGTTGAGCCCAGTATTTGGGTGAATCGGCTCGCCGAAGAGGTCGCAGAGCTCCTGATGCAGGCTGAAGGGCCGGACAGCGTCGAACTCAGCTCGGAGCACCTTGCTTCTGCTGCCAAGCGGCTGAAAGCCAAGAGCGAAGCGAGGAGCCGGCAGGCGATGGTCGAGACTGCCACAGGTGACGATGAAGCGCTCCAGAAACTGAACGAGAGCCTTCGGAAGGCGCATAAGAAGACTATTTAGAAAAGTCTCGTCAGATTGGTGCAGAAGCTGCACTACAATGTAGGTGGATTTGTCAGACAACGACGAAAAAATCAGTTCAGCAGTCATTGAGGATAGCTGCAAAGAGGAGCACTTCAGGGAGGAGTCAGGGCTAGAGGTTATCGGTCGGGAGCGAGTTCGCGACCCGATCCAAACTTGGCTGTCCAAAATTGGTCAAATTCACCTTCTCACCCCTTACCAAGAACTGGAGACCGCGAAGTGCGCTGCAGCCGGCTGTGAATGCTGCCGCACGGCCCTAATTGAAGCAAATTATCGACTGGTCGTGAGCGTTGCTAAGAAGTACGCGGGGCGCGGGGTGGCTCTGCAGGATCTGATTCAGGAAGGAAACATCGGCCTCCTCAAGGCTGTTAACAAATACGACTATCGCAGAGGCTGTCGATTCAGCACGTACGCCGTCTGGTGGATTCGTCAGGCGATCACTCGAGGCATTGCGGACCAAGGTCGATCGATTCGGCTGCCAGCCCATATTGCCGAAGGCATCACAAAGGTGAGTCGTGCGGTCACTTCACTCCAAGCCCACGGGATCACTCCGACGCCTGCAGATATCGCCTTTGAGACAAAGCTGACCATTGCGCAGGTTGAGAGGATCATGGCTGCGTCACCGAAGCTGATTTCGCTGGATAATTATGCAAAAGAATCTTGGGAGACTTCGCTTGCCGATCTGCTCGCTGACCCTGATTCTGAGAACGACCACGATGACGTTCTATCGAAGGAGATGATGTCGAAAATGTCGACCGTCCTTCGGATGCTCGGGGAGAAAGAGGCCGAGGTCATTCGGCTCCGCTACGGCATCGGCATCCCGGCGCCGCTGACACTCGAAGATACGGCCGCGAAAATGGGTGTCACACGTGAACGTGTGCGGCAGATCGAGCAGCGCGGAATGAGAAAACTGAGGCTGCCGGAGAATTCTGAGATCGTGAGCGCTCTGCTTACTTAGATTTTGGGGCCAGATTCCATTCTGGTGGCACGAATGCCATCCCCTCCATCCTCTCCGGCCTGATCCAATCGGATTCGTCGAACTGTCGCCCGTCGAAGTGAATGAGATCCGCCCCCACCTCGCGAGCGATGACGATTCCTGCACCCGCATCATAGAGCTGTGCGTTGGCGCTTGTCATTGCGCGGACTCCGCCAATTGCGAACGCATAGAAGTCAGAGACGAAGCTACCGAACTTCCGGATCTTGCCAGGCCAAGCTAATTCTGAATGGGTTCTTGTATGGCCATGGACAGCGAGTTCGTGCCGCTCGATGCCGCCGGCTCTCAGAGTGGGCATAGGCGCGCCATTTCGAGTGGCGCCCTTGCCATCCTCCGCCCACAGCGTCTCGCCAAGGACCGGCAGGGCGATGACTCCCAGCACCAGTCTGCCCTCCTGATAGAGGCTGATCGTGACACCCCATTCTGGAAGGCCGAAAATGAAGTTGGACGTCCCGTCAATCGGGTCGATCAGCCAAAGCCCGTCAGGGCCCTCTTCACCGAGACCAAATTCTTCACCCCACACGCCCGCCTTAGGTGTGATCTTAGCGATGGACTCTCGGAACCGCTCTTCTACAGCTTTGTCATATCTTGTGACGAGACTGCCGTCAGGCTTGTGCTCGAAATCGTGGCAGCCAAAACCCTCCATCGCTGTCTGCTCAAGCTGCTTGAGCAGTGGGGTCATCTCAGCTTGGAGGCCGCTAAGGTCTGGCACAGTCTAGTATGGGCCTGAAACGATCAGATTCGCCACGCCGAAACGTCCCATCGTCCCGCCTCCTGAGAATCGCTGTGGTACCATGTTTTTCCCGCGAGCGGGAATAGCTCAGTGGTAGAGCATCTCGTTGCCAACGAGAAGGTCGCGGGTCCGAATCCCGTTTCCCGCTCCATCTTCCTCAGTCTTTTTGAGACTGGGGAATTTCTCTTTAAAGGACCCTGCCCTTCTTGATCACAGTGTGGGCGTGATTGACTCCAAAGTAGTACGGGATATCCCTGTAGTCATCCGTGTCCCAGATCACGAGATCAGCCTGCATGCCAGGCTCTATTCGACCAGCGTGATCAGCGATGCCCAGCAGTGCCGCCGGGTTGGCAGTGCAAGCCGTCAGTGCTTCAGCCGGAGTCATCGCCATGTGAGTGCAGGCGAATGACATCACCATCTGGAGGCTCGGAGTGGGAGAAGAGCCGGGATTGAAGTCTGTGGCAAGAACGACAGGAAGACCTTCATCGATCATCAGACGGGCATTCGGATACCTGCTCAGACCGAGGGCGTAGACCGATCCCGGCAGAAGAACAGGGAACACGCCGTACCTTCGCAGTTCGCGGACACCGTCGCCGGTCGTCTGCTCCAAGTGATCTGCACTGACGGCCCGCAGCTCTGCCGCCAGCTTTGCGCCGCCAGAATTTGTGAGCTGGTCGACATGCATCCGAAGGGCAAGGCCATGCTTCTTGGCTGCCTCCGCAAGTTGTCTGGCGTCGTTGGCATCGAAGTAGCCCTGTTCGATGAAGATATCTACGGCCTCAATGAGCTCACGTGCTGCCGGAATGATCTCCTCGCAGATAGTCTGCATCCATCCATCTTTGTCCCGCTTGAACTCGGGTGGGACTGCGTGGGCGGCGAGCAGAGTTGCGTGTGTATCGAGCGGCGTTTCAGAACCCAAGTCTCTGATCACGCGGAGCATCTTGAGCTCATCCTCAAGAGTGAGCCCGTAGCCAGACTTGATCTCTGCCGTAGTTGTGCCGGTATCCAGCATCCACTGGGCGTGTTTGAGCGACTGCTTCCAAAGGCCATCTTCATCCGCCTCGCGGACCGATTTCACCGTAGACAGGATGCCCCCACCCGCGGCGGCGATGTCCTGATAAGAATCGCCGCGTGCCCTCATTTCATATTCGTTTGCGCGGCTTCCGGCGAACACTGCGTGGGTGTGGGAGTCGATCAGGCCTGGCGTTACCGTCCTGCCGCCAGCGTCTATCTGTTCGCAGTCCGGCTGGGCGTTAGTGATCTCGGTGATGAGGCCGTTTTCAATGAGGATCGATCCGCCATCGACTGCGCCGAGATCAGACATCCTGCGCCCCGCCCTGATTTGTGCTCCCGCCATAGTGAGGATCGGGCCGCAGTTGGTGATCGCGAAGCGCTTCATTGTGCTGAACCGAGCCTCAGGGCGAGACCAGTGACAAAGGAGAGCAGGAATGAGCCTGCCGCAAGTGCCGTCCGATCGCCGATGTCTTTGTCCGGATCAATCTCGACCAGGTCCATAGATATGACTCGTGGATCGAGGCCCATCAGGTGGGCGGCCTTTCTCGCCTGGTGTGGCGTTAGGCCCCCAGGACGAGCCCCGGGGCACGCAGGCGCGAATGCAGAATCGAGCACGTCAACATCGAGGTCAAAGTGGATCGCTTCAACTCCCGCAGGCATCATCTCAAGGACCTCAGAGACGATGCTCTCGATCCCCATCTCGTGGACCGTGTCCATAGTGACGACATTGATCTGCTCACGGCGGGCGAGATCTGCATACGCCTTGGAATTGGCAAACGAAGAAATCCCAATCTGAGCGATGTTGTGGCCTGGAAGGCCATCGTCTAGCAGAGCGCTAACCGGGTTGCCGTTGATGAGACCACCCTCCAGAGTGCGCAGGTCAAAATGCTGATCAAGCGTGACCAGCCCGCACTTCTCAAGCGGGAGGCCGAGGCCGTGAACAGCTGGCCTGGTAATGCCGTTGTCACCGCCCAGCAGGATGGCAGCATCTGCCTTCTTTAGGCCCTCGATAACGCTCTGCTTGATCGGATCGAACGCGTCTTCAGGCCGCTCGCCATGCTGGACAACACCCATGTCGATGCAGTTCACGAAGGCGGCATCGATGCCTGCCTCAATATCGAAGGTGCTCAGCCTGTGCATCGCGGCCCGGACCGCTGCCGGGGCTTTGTCGCAGCTGCCAGGGGAGATCGACCAGTTCAGCGGCGCGTCTATGAGCGCGACAGAACCGAGAAGCAGCTCCGAACAGCTGCCTTCGAGCCATTTTGAGGCCCGCGGCCAATTGGGGTCTTCGTATGGCATCTAGGGCTCCATGGGAATCTTGACGTGGTTCTGATTTGCGAATTCTGTGGCCTCTTCGTAGCCAGCGTCCGCATGGCGGATGATGCCCATGCCGGGGTCCGATGTGAGCACTCGCTCTAGGCGGCGCTGCATCCGTTCTGTCCCGTCTGCAACCACTACCATGCCAGCGTGCTGGCTGGAGCCGATGCCGACCCCTCCGCCGTTGTGGATGCTCACCCATGATGCCCCAGCGGCTGTGTTCACCATCGCGTTGAGCAGCGCCCAGTCAGCCACGGCATCTGTACCGTCCTTCATCGACTCAGTCTCTCGGTTTGGTGAAGCCACGCTGCCGCAGTCGAGGTGGTCGCGCCCGATGACAATAGGGGCTGAGATTTCACTCGAAGCGACTGCTTCATTGATGGCGCAGCCGAGTTTTGCTCGGTCGCCATAACCAAGCCAACAGATACGGGAAGGCAGGCCCTGGAACTGGATCTTTTCCTTGGCCAGCTTCATCCATCGCTTGAGCGTTTCGTCTTCAGGGAAGAGGTCGAGGGCGATTCTGTCTGTCACCGCGATGTCTTCAGGGTCTCCCGAGAGCGCGGCCCATCTAAACGGGCCCTTGCCGACACAGAACAGCGGCCGAATGTACTCCGGCACAAAACCCTTGATGTTGAAGGCGTCTTCGACGCCTGCATCAACTGCATAAGCGCGGATATTGTTGCCGTAATCAAACGTGATGGCACCCTGCGCTTTCAGGTCGAGCATCGCCTTGACGTGGGCTCCCATGGCCTTGACGGAAAGCTCCTTGTAGAGAGCTGGATCGGACTTCCGCAGCTTGATCGCCTCCACAAGCGACATGCCATTCGGAACGTAGCCGTTGAGCGGATCGTGGGCGCTTGTCTGGTCTGTGAGGACATCTGGAACGATGCCCCTTTGGGCCATCTCAGGAAGGATGTCGGCGCAGTTTCCGACGAGGCCGATGCTGAGCGCACGGCCTTCATCCTTCGCCTTATTCAGTTTGGATAGCGCCTCGTCAAGATCATACGAAATCTCGTCACAGTAGCCGGAGTCTAGTCGCTTCTGGATTCGGGTCGGATCGACGTCGATGCCGAGGTAGGCCGCGCCCGCCATCGTGGCAGCGAGGGGCTGAGCACCACCCATGCCTCCCATTCCGCCGCTGACGACTAGCCGCCCGGCAAGGGAGCCGCCAAAGTGCTGGTCGGCGCAGGCTGAGAAGGTCTCGTAGGTGCCCTGCACGATGCCCTGGCTGCCGATGTAGATCCAGCTGCCGGCGGTCATCTGGCCGTACATCATGAGGCCCTTCTTTTCGAGCTCCAGGAAGTGCTCCCAATTCGACCATTTGCCAACGAGGTTGCTGTTTGCGATCAGCACTCGCGGTGCATCTTCGTGGGTTTTGAAAATGCCGACCGGCTTGCCCGATTGGACCAGCAGCGTCTCGTCGTTTTCCAGGCTGCGGAGGCTTCTTACGATCGCTTCATAGGCTTCCCAGCTTCGGGCAGCACGGCCTGTTCCGCCGTACACGATCAGCTGATCGGGGTCTTCGGCCACAGCTGGGTCGAGGTTGTTCATCAGCATCCGCAGAGCGGCCTCTTGGTGCCAGCCTTTGCAGGTCAATTCCGTGCCGTGCGGCGCGTGGATATCTGTCTTCATTGACGTCGTCATTCTACTTACACTCTCTGCTCTCGGATCGCGGTGGAGAGCGCCTCAATATCTTGGTGGAGCGGCCGGTCTGTCTCCAGCCTCGGCACGACTGAGCGCACTTTGTCGTAGGCTTGGCTGATCTGTGGCCCTGGCTTCAAGGGCAGGCGATGCTCCAGGCCTTCAGCGGCTGCCATGAGCTCAATCGCGAGCACCGTTTCGGCGTTGTCAACAATCTGCCTGAGCTTAAGGGCCGCAGTCATTCCCATCGAAACATGGTCCTCTTTGCCGCCTGACGTCGGCAGGTTGTCGACGCTCGCTGGGTGGGACAGGATTTTTGATTCGTTCAGCACAGCAACCGCAGCCACGTGAGCGATCATGAAGCCGCTGCCCGTGCCGGGATTGGCGGTTAGGAAAGGCGGCAGCCCTTCTGACATCTCGGGCGTGATGAGCCGGTCGATCCGTCGTTCGGAAATGCTTGTGAGGTCTGTGATTGCGATAGCCGCATAATCGAGCACCATCCCTACCGGTGCGCCATGGAAATTGCCGCCTGAAATCACGTCTCCGTTGTCAAAGACGAGAGGGTTGTCCGTCGCTGACGCTGACTCGATCTGGACAGTCTTGGCAGCGTGGTTGACTGCATCTCGGACTGCGCCGTGAACCTGTGGCATGCAGCGAAGCGAATACGCGTCCTGGACGCGGTGGTCGCCCGAACGGTGGCTTTCTCTGATTTCGCTGCCTTCCATCAGCGACCAGAGGTGCGAAGCGGCGGCCACCTGGCCGGAATGGGGTCGGCCTGCATGGATGCGCGGGTCAAAGGCTGAATTTGTCCCGAGAAGAGCTTCAAGGGTCATTACACCTGAGATGTCAGCGAGTTCAACGAGCCTTGAAGCTCGAGCAAGGGCGAGGGCTCCAACACCAGTAAGCGCCTGAGTGCCATTAAGAAGCGCGAGCCCCTCCTTTGCCTGGAGGTTCAGAGGCTGAATCTCTGCGAATGTCATCGCATCGGAGCCGGGCATTCGCGTGCCCTGGAAGATGGCTTCGCCTTCACCCATCACGACGAGGGCCAGGTGTGCCAGTGGAGCAAGATCGCCGCTAGCGCCGACAGATCCTTTTTCGGGGATGATCGGGTGCACGCCCTTGTTGAGCATCGCCACGAGTGTCTCGGCGACTTTGACTCTCGCGCCGCTGAATCCTGCCGCAAGAACTGACGCTCGAAGCAGCATCATGGCTCGGGTCTCTGGCTCGCTGAGAGGAGCACCGATGCCACAGGCGTGGCTGCGAACGAGGTTGACCTGGAGGATCTCCAACTCGTCATCCTGGACCCTGATATCAGAGAGCTTGCCGAAGCCGGTATTGACGCCGTAGACTGTCCGGCCAGAGGCCGCGATCTCTTCTACGATCCGCCGACTTTTGGCCATTTTCGCCTTCGCCGACTCTGACAGTTCAACAGGCTGATCACCAAGCGCGACGGATTCGATTTGGGCGAGGGAGAGCGGCTCGCCATTGAGCACGATCATTACGTGCGCATTTTACGCCCGAAAGACGGCAATCAGCGGCCTAATGGCCAGCCGAGAATTTGCCGTGAATCTCAGCCATCTTCTTAAGGGCTGCTCCGGCGACCACGACTGTGACTTCGTCGCCGCGCATCAGCTTGGTGGCACCACTCGGCACCATTTCTGATCCGGTCCGTTTGAGGGTGACAACCAGGCAGCCGTTGGGGAATCCGGCGTCCTTGAGCAGCTTTCCATCCAGCTTGCTGCCTGCTTCCACGACGATGTCTTCCAGCATTGGCTCATCCTCATGAAACTCGACCTGCTCGTCCGATGTGCGGCGCAGGTCTCGGGCAAGCAGTGCTTCGTAGATCGGCTTGCCCTTCATGGCCTCAGCCGTTGTTGCGGCAGCAAAGCAGGCGAGGAGCAGATAGAGCAGAAGATCGTAGTTGGCCGTCATTTCCACGATCAGAATCACGCCGGTGAGGGGCGCACGAACCGACGCAGAGAAGAGCGCCGCCATGCCGATCATGGCGAAGATTTCAGGCTGGATATGCGACCACGGCTCGATCAAATGGCCTGACAGATAACCCACTAAGGCCCCCACAACCAGCATCGGCGCAAAGATGCCGCCCGGGGCGCCCGAACCATACGAGATTGCTGAGAAGAAGAACTTGATGACCAGCAGCCAGACGAGGAACGTCATGGCGTTCTGGACTTCAAGATGGCCGCTCAGAATCTGCTCGGCTGCGTGGTGACCGCCGCCTGCCGCCATCGGCATGAACAGAATCACGATCCCGCCAATCAGACCGGCCAGGGCAGGCCGCATCTTCGGCTTGAGCCAGGTGATCGACTGGAAGATGTTGAGCGACTTTATCAGCGACGAGTTCCAAAGAACGCCGACTCCACCACAGACTGCACCGAGAAGCACAGGGATCCAGATGCCTGAGAGCGGCGGTGCGCCGTCGATGGTGAGGGCATTGAAGCTCGGAAGCTGGTTGCCGGCGAGCAGTCTGGCGACAACGTTTGCAAATACAGATGCGATCAGCGCTGTGCCGTATGTCAGCGGCGACAGTTCACGCTGAAGCTCTTCAATGACAAACAGAAACCCGGAAAGAGGAGCATTGAAGGCAGCTGCCAAACCGGCACCCGCGCCGCAGGAGACCAGGTGTGTTTCACTCCGCTTGGAGGCGTGCATCACCTTCGCGACGCCTTCGCCGACAGCGGCGCCCATCTGGACTGTCGGGCCCTCACGGCCGAGTGAAAGGCCCGCTCCCAACGCCAGCAGACCACCAGAGAGTTTCACGGCAATCACTCTCACCCAATGGAATGGCCTGAGCCGGAGCAGAACAGCCTTGACGTGCGGGATGCCTGAGCCT
>JALGYA010000305.1 GCA_029824475.1 Fimbriimonadia bacterium
CCAGGCCCGTTGCCCAGATCATCAGGCCAAGCTGGGCGACTGCCTCCATGATCACGGGGGTCCAGCCGACGGGGCCATCCAGCGATTTCATCGCGATGGCCAGTCCAATATGGATCGCTACTCCAACCCCGAGCAGGCCCCAGCCGTGTGCGGCCTTCCACTCCTGCGATGCAGCAAAAAAAAGCGCCCCAAACGGGACGAGTATGAAAATTGCCGCGGAGACAAAGGAGAATGCAGGCGGAAGGTCAACAGCCGCAAGGAGAATGCGAACTCCGGTCAAGAAAAGCAGGCATGCGGCGAACACATACCAGCCGCGCCTACCCTCAAACATTCATCGGCTCCTGATGCATCGTCTGCAGGACTCCCCGATAGATATCGAGGATGTTGCCGACCATGGTTTCGAGCGAATACTCCTCCGCCGTCTCGCGAGCCCCTTCTGCGAGCTCGGCGCGAAGCAGTTCATTGCTCAACACCTTTTCAATAGCGACTGTCATCGCATCGGCCCGCCCTTCGATGAGGAACCCGTTGACTGCATTCTTTACCGCGAGGCCTGCCCCGCCTCCCTTCACAACGATGGCCGGCAGTCCATAGGCCATCGCCTCAACAACAACCAGCCCTTGAGTCTCGGTGGTTGATGCGAACGCAAACACATCGGCGACGGCGTAATAAAGGTCAACCTCCTCACGGTCCACACGGCCCGTGAAGTGGATGCGGCTGCCCAGATTTTGAGCCTTAGCAACTGCTTCAATATCCTCCCGGTCCGGTCCATCCCCGACAATCCAGAGCTCAGCGTTTGGTCGACTGCGCAGAACCTCAGCCGTAGCTTGGATCGTCAAATCCATCGACTTTTCGCGGGCCAGCCTTCCGACTGTCACGATCACTTCAGCGTCAGGCTTGATGCCAAGCTGCTGCCGGCAGGCCTCTCTGCTCAATGGCTGGGGGGCTGGGATTCCGGTGGGAATCACGGTCGCTTGAGTGAAAACTCCATGGCCGCGCAGCCAATTCAGTGAGGCTTCGCTCGGCGTGATGACGTGATCAACCGCTCCGTAATACTTGCGCGTATGAAGCCTGATCCACTTCCGAACCTGCTCCTCTTTCAAGACAGGTGCGTAGTGGGCGTACTCGTCGTAGTGCGTGTGGTACGTCGAGACAATCGGAATGCCGGATGCCCGTGCCCAGCGCTGGCCGACGTATCCCACCGTAAAGGGAGTGTGGGTGTGGACGAGGTCAAAATCGAGACGCTCAAACTCCAGCCTTCTGATGGCAAAAGGCGGGACAGCCAGCGGATAGTCCTTGGCAGCCTTCGTCAACACCCCAAGAAATCGGTGGTCATAGGGATTCGTGGCAGGCCGGACCGGATAGCCCGTCGCGAACAGGTGGACTTCATGTCCGCGAGTGCGAAGCCCATCCATGAGGGCTTCGATGCTGACACTGACTCCGTTGATTACCGGAGGAGCGCTGTCAGAAAAAAGAGCGAGCCTGAGCGGCCGACCATCAAGCATTCTCTTCTGGATGCCGTCCGTGTTCATCTACGAACTTAACTACGTGGCTGAGTCGGAAGCGGCGCTGCCCCCCGGACGTTCGGAAGTGGCCCAGCCATCCGCGATTGGTATATCGGCGGACGGTTGCCGGGCATACACCCAGCAGTCGGCTCACGTCTTCCAGGCTCAAAACAGGGTCGAGCAGACGATGAATGAAGTCGCCTCGCGACTCCTTAAATTCTTTCGTGTAGTACTTGGAGGTGACGTCGTCTCCGAAGAACTGGCTTAGGAATCGGATGTTCTTTGGCAGAGTCTCAAGGAGGCCCGCAAGTTCAGGATCGATGGCAGAGCCGTTCGATCGGCTCGAAGTCCGTCTCGGGCGGGGGGCGCTCAGAGCAGTCTTTTTGAACTTGACCTTGGGCCCTGTCTCATCGATCTCCCGATCGACGATTGTCTGCTTCTTCGCCTTGCCTTCCGCGTCTAAAAAAGCACTCTCGATGTACTCCAGCGGATCGAATTCCTTCTGCCTAGCCATTTCCGGTAGTGCGCGATATCTTACTTTATCCTGGCAGCGAATCTGGAAGAATCAGCATTGAATCGCCAAAGGAAAGCATCCTAAACCTACACTCAACGGCCATTTTGTAGGATTCCATCACCAAATCTCGGCCTGCCAAGGCAGAGATCATCAGCATCATCGTGGTGCGCGGCATGTGGAAGTTGGTGAACATGGCGTCAACGGTCTTGAACTGATAGCCCGGAGTGATGAAGATCTTGGTGGTCTTTTCCCCAATTTCCAGCCGTCTGGGCTCGGTTGAGAAGGCTTCGAGCGTCCTTGCAGTCGTCGTCCCGACGGCGATCACCCTACCCTTGCAGTCTCTAATCTTGTCTGCGGTCTCTTGGGAGACTCGGCAGGTCTCTCCGTGCATGAGGTGGCCTTCTGTGGTCTCCGCTGCCATCGGGCGGAACGTGTCGAGCCCGACATCGAGGCTCACATCTGCGAAGTCAGCACCCTTTTCTTTGAGCAGCGACAGGACTTCATCTGTGAAGTGTAGGCCTGCGGTCGGCGCAGCTGAGCTGCCGCCGAGATTCGCGTAGACCGTCTGATACCGCTCGACATCCTTCAAATCCTCATGGATATATGGGGGGAGCGGAGCGACTCCCTG
>JALGYA010000091.1 GCA_029824475.1 Fimbriimonadia bacterium
AAGCGGCGCTGTCACGAGGATTTGAATATGTCCAAGCTTGCTCTGATCCCCGCGCTGCTGGCCTGTGCGCTGGCGGCCAACGCGCAGTCCACTGCGCCTGTCACCAAGGGTGAAATGAGCAGAGTTATGGCAAAGGTTGAGCCCGTCGCGGCCCTCATGTTTGGAATCAAGATCCCCGCTCGGGAGATCACATCGAGCAAGTCCCCGGTGACGAGAGTCGAGTTCATTGCCGAGCTGGACAGGCTCTTCAACCTTGCCAAACCAAAGTTTGTCTACACGCCGCGAGCGCTGCCGTTTGATCAGAAGATCATCGATGACCGGAACAGCCCGGCTTCGGCAAAGATCCTTACAAAGTTTGCCAAGTGGGGAGCCATCGGACCGGTCGCTCCGATCGTCACAGGTTCAGATGCAGGCTTGAATCCCCGAGAATTTGGGGACACGCTGGCCTACTTTGTGCTTCGGTTATCAGCTCTCACTCACCAGCCGGTGGCGGGTCAAACTCCAGACCTGATGCGCGAAGGTGTTCCTGCCAATAATGTCAGGAAGGATGACGGCGTTTCCTGAGCCCCACAGCCAGCCTGAACGATTCTGGAGCCTCTTCGATCTCACTGACCTTTTTGCGTCAGGCTTAGAGTCGTACCTCCAGCGCCTCACCGTTTCATGCTCGGAGTGGTTCGGCGCGTCGGGTGCATCCCTCTTTTTGCGTGACGGTCCGGAAACCCTCTCGTTAGCATGCGCGGCGGGCGTCCAGACGAGGATTCCGACCGGTTCAGTCATCTCTCTTGGTGAAGGTGTGGCGGGCAGGGTCCTCAAGCGGGGCAAGCCCAGGATCCTCAACGACTTGAACAATGAGTCAGATCTGACCGATATCGACTCCCACAGCCCATCTGTCAGCAGCTCGATGGTTCTCCCGCTGATCGATCCGTCTGGGGAGACGGTCGGCGTGCTCAACCTCTCCCGTTCCAGCGACGAGGAGCCGTTCGAGCCGGAGCATCTGGAAGAGGCGCAGGTGGTTGCAGGCCAGGCCGCTCTCGCCATCTCCAACGCTCATCTCATTGAAGCCAAGCAGCGGGCGGAGCGGACCGCTTCACACTTCTCGCGCCTGGCAGATATCGGAAAAGTCACCGCCCAGATCGCACACGAGATTCGGAATCCTCTCACAGGAATCCATGCGGCCGCACAGATGATCGAAGACGACCCGGAGTCGTCACAGATGTTCGCAGAGATTATCCGCGAAGAGGCTCAGCGGCTCAATGGACTGTGCGATGAGTTTCTGGCCTATGCCAAACCGGTGAGGATTGTCAAGGAGCCCGGCAGGGCGTCTGTACCACTGACACGTGCTTCGGCAATCATGAAGCCGGCGTTCGACCAAAAAGGGGTGGTGTTCCACTGCAGACCAGATGCACAGGACCCGATGATTAGACTCGACAGCGACAGGATGCAGCAGGCTGTTCTGAACCTGCTGAAGAACGCGCTTGAGGCTTGTGAACCTGGAGACCAGGTGACAGCCACATGCGGGGCCTGGGGGCTGGAAGTGAAAGACACAGGGATTGGGATGGACACAGCAGCGAAGGAAGAGGCTCTACAGCCGTTCACATCATCGAAGCCGACCGGAACCGGTCTTGGCCTCTCGATGGTGCAGAAGACTGTGGAGGCGCATGGCTGGAGCATGCAGCTCACATCTGACAAAGGGGAAGGGACTTCAGTGAAGCTGTTTAGGCAGGAGAATTGATGGAAAAGAAACGCGTACTGATCGTCGATGACGAGCTGAATATTAGAAGGATTCTGCAGGCCGCCTTCGACAAGAATGGCTGGTACGCCGCCGCAGCTGAGAACGGACAAGCAGCACTCGCGCTTCTCGAAGAGGGAAGCTATGACTGTGTTCTCACCGATGTCACCATGCCCGGGATGAGCGGCATGGACCTGCAGTCTGAAGTCAACAGCCTCTACCCTGAAACACCGGTTGTGATGATGACTGCTTACGGGTCGATTCCTCAGGCTGTCCAGGCCGTTAGATCAGGTGCATACGAGTACATCCCCAAGCCGTTCGATCTGGATGCTCTCAAGAAGACTCTGGGTGCAGCTATGAGCCAGAAGAACGGCAAGAAGAGCGGAAAGGCATCTGCCAAGAAAGGCAACGCGGCATCACAGTTCATCGCCGAGTCTCCCGCCATGCAGGAGGTAGTGCAGACGATCCAGCAGGTCGCAGATTCTCGAGCCACCGTCCTGATGACCGGAGAGAGCGGTACAGGCAAAGAGATCGCCTCGAAGCTTCTTCATGATCTTTCGCCCCGAAATGATCACAATTTTGTAGCTGTCTCGTGCGCAGCACTGCCAGAGACTCTCTTGGAGTCCGAGCTGTTCGGGCATGAGAAGGGTGCGTTTACAGGCGCGGACAATGCGCGCATCGGCCGATTTGAAGCTGCCGACGGCGGCACACTTCTGCTTGATGAGATCGGTGAAATCCCGCTCCCAGTACAAATCAAACTGCTGCGAGTTCTGCAGGAGAGACAGTTTGAACGCCTCGGATCAACGAGCCCCGTTCAGGTCGATGCTAGGCTAATCGCAGCCACAAACCGCGATCTGCAGAGTGCGGTGGATGACGGCAGCTTTAGGCTCGATCTGCTCTATCGACTTCAGGTCGTTGAGATCGCTCTTCCTCCACTGAGAGACCGGCAGGAGGACATCGAACCGCTCTGCGTGCACTTCCTCAACAAGCACGCGCCTGAAAACGGCAGATCGATGTCTGAGGTGAGCATGGCGGCCTTGTCGCGAATGTGTTCCTACAACTGGCCCGGCAATGTGCGGGAGTTGGAGAATGTCGTGGAGCGGGCCGTAGTGCTCTCACCCCACGATGAGACGGTTCTCCAGGAGAGCTGTCTGCCGCCGAAGATGCGCAGCGCCGCTTAGTTGTCCTTGGCGCCCTGATCGATCCAGAGCTTGATGAGGTCCTTGTCGGACTTCTTTAGCGGCGGCTTGCTGCGCGGCATTCTTGCGCCGCCTTTGCCGATAATTCGCTTATAGAGCAGGCTCTTGGCTGAGTTCTTGGGGATGATCACTTTGCCCGATTTACCGCCTTTCATCAGCGACTTATAGCTGCGCAAGTTGAGGCTGCCGGATGAGCCGTGGCACGAGCCGCATCTGCGTTTGAGCAGCGGCTTGATCTTCTTTTTGAAGGAGACCATTTCAGGCTCCTTCTTTGTCTGTGGTTCAGCCGCGAAGCCGCCTGCCAAGAGCAGCCCTGCAGCGAGCATGAGGATCATTGTTCGCACTCTGCGTCGCCTCGTTATGGGAGGAATGCTGTGCCTGGTGTTAAGTTTCGTATTCGGTCTGCAGCGGCGAGCCGGGGATAGAATGATGCGATCGAGCTTCGAACCGACCGACTCCTATTGAGAGAGGCTGTGGCCAGCGACCTGCCGGCCTGGATTGAGATACATGGGCACCCGCTGTATGCCGCCCAAGATGCGCCGCAGAGAAGAACTGAGCGGAGATCTGCAGGGATATTCGAGGAGTTCCTCAAGGCACAGCGCCAGGATCCCCGGACGGAATGGGAGATGGTTGTCGAACTGGATGGCCGCATGATCGGAACGGTTGGCCTTCGGAACCCGCGGTCTGGCACTGGGGTCCTCGGTTGGGGATTCCACCCGGATCACTGGGGCAGCGGCTATGCCTTGGAAGCCACTGAAGCTCTCATGCAGTTTGCTCGGGCCGATCTCAAGCTGATCCGCCTAGAGGCCTGGATCTACGCCTCAAATCAAGCTTCACAGGCGTTGGCGTTGAAGCTTGGCCTCCACCTGGAAGCAACCCTTCGCAGCCGAGTCCGGTGGGGTGACGGCTGGATGAACGACTGCATCTATGCCCGTGTCTACGAGGACTGAGCCCGTCGCTGGGCCAGCAGAGCGTAAGCTGCCGCCGCCATCACGTCCTCATTGGAGACGGAGTCATCCAGCGGATTCTCGTTATTGACGATCGCTTTGAGCGCCTCTTCTGCCGCCTCAGCGGGCCGCTCGCCGAGCACCGTGCAGGCTTCAAATCGGTCACTCTTTCGATCAGAGCTCAGCAGCTTGATGATCCGATCTTCGATCCCTTCGACTCCATTGGCGTAGGCTGCACAAAGTGCGAAGCCAGGAACGGAAGGGCCGGTCGGATTGTCTGCAGCCGCAATCAATGCGTCGAGGTCAGATTCGCTCAGGTGCCCCAAGTGGCGAAGCGAGAAGGCACTGATGCGAGCCTCCCTTTCATCTTCTGAAGCAAGGCCAGCCACGATGCTTGCCCGAGAAGGCGGTTCATCTCCGCTGCTGTTCGCCATTGACCACCGGACGTAGAGGCTGAGCAGAGGGTCGTCGCCATTCAAATCCTTCATGGCCAGGTCTTCGTTGAGCATGAGAACGTTTCCTCCGAGGCGCGCCAGCGACTCAACGGCATGGAGTCGGTCCAGGCCGTCTTCATCCATGTAAGCCGCCTCGATTTCAAGTGCAAAGGGGCCGCCAAACGCGGCTGACTGGGTAAGAACTCTCCAGGCCCCAATCCTGAGCATCGGTTCTCCCTGAACGCGCCGCACCTTGTCCGTCCATAGTTTGTGGACATAGTCTTTTTGCCCGAGGGCGAGCCTGAATTCAGCGACGTGAACTTTCACCCAGAAGCTCTCAGACTGCTCGGCCGCATCGAGAATCTGCCTACAAAGCGCGACCAGCTTTTCTTCTTCGGTGAGTTGGGGCCTTGTTGGCGTGGGGGCAGGAGGATTGCTGCAGGCTGCACCGAGGATGAGCGCGGCGCAAGCTAGGGCCGCGCCAGCGGGGAGGCGGTTGTCTCGATTCAGCATGGCTTTTCCAGGATATCTTAGAGATCGTCGACTTGGCAGAGGCCCGGCTAAAGCTCTCTTATCATCAGGTCTCTGAACCTGAGCAGGAGCTTGTTGTTGGCGTGGAGCTGGAGGGCAATCTGCCCTTTCATTCCTACGCCGCGAGCCTGGTGCTTTTCGTCGTCGATCACTCCAGCACCATCGTAGTCTGCACGAACCGTGCCGTTGAGTGTCGTCCTGATCTTTGTGCCTTCACACCTTATGGTTAGGTCGTTCCAGGAGGGCTCCGCAACTGTGTAATGGAAGATGAACCCTCTCGGTTTCGGAGCGTGTTCAGACTGAAGTCCTGAGTTCGGCCTGTCCGGGAAGATCCACCTCTGGTGCCCCAGAGTCTCATCGTATATTAGCCCGGTTCGGAATGGTGCAGGTGGATGGATGTCGATCTGCGGACCATCCATCCGGTTGGTGAATCTGCTGCGGATTTGGACCCCAGAGTTTCCGGGCGATGACTTGTAAGCCATAAATCTGAGCTTGAGCTCGAAGTCAGCGAATGTCTGGTCGTGAACGAGCCAGACGGAGCTGTGGCGGTCTGCATCCATGGAATCGCAGACGATGTTCCCATCTTGAACTGTCCAGAAGCCTCTGTTGGCGTCCTTGCCTTGGATGGTCCAACCACTAAGCGACTTGCCGTCGAATAGGGGAGTCCATTCCTGGTCTTGAGTTGCGATCAGCAGCAGTGCAGCAATCATCTCGGGTCTCCGAGGTTGATTGTGCGCGATAAATCAGGAGACGGGCTCTTCGGTTTCGCTGCGGAACTGCTCGTTGTAGAGCTGCGCGTAGAGCCCGTCCAGATTGAGCAGCTCGTCGTGAACGCCCTGCTCGACCAGCCTGCCGTCCTTGATGACGAGGATCTTGTCGGCCTCAAGAATGGTGGAGAGACGGTGCGCAATGGCGAAAGTCGTGCGGCCTTTCATCAGCTGAGTGAGCGACTCTTGGATCAGCCTCTCTGACCTTGTATCGAGGGCAGAGGTCGCCTCGTCGAGGATGAGAATGCGCGGGTTCTTGAGGATCGCTCTGGCGATGGCCAGGCGCTGTTTTTCGCCGCCGGAGAGCTTGTAGCCTCTTTCGCCGACCACAGTTTCATAGCCTTCGTCGAGGCCAGCGATGTGGTCGTGGATGGCTGCCATCTTGCAGGCCGCCTCTAAGTCATCCTGAGATGCATCCGGATCTGCGAGAAGGAGGTTGTCCTTGATCGTGGCATGCAGAAGGTACGTCTCTTGTGTGACAGCCCCGACAGTGGTGGCGAGGGAGTCGAGCTTCAAGCTCTTGACATCTTGACCGTCGATCAGGATTTGACCGTTGTTAGAGTCGTAGAGTCTCGGAATCAAGTAAGTGAGAGTTGTCTTGCCGGCTCCGGAGGGTCCGACGAGTGCAACTAGCTGGCCCGCTTCTGCTGTGAACGTAATCCCGTCAAGTGTCCAATCCGCTGCGGCATCTTCGTACTTGAACTGTACGTCGCGGAATTCAACCTTGCCGTGCATCGATGCAGTGTCCAGAGCGGTGGCGCCTGGTGACTCTTCAACATCTAGCGGAAGGTCTAGGTATTCGAAGAGCCGATCGAAGAGCGCGAAGGACTTCATGATCTCTACCTGAAGCCCCATCAAGCCCGTGAGGGGGAACAGCATCCTCGTCTGCAGGAAGCTGAAGGCGAAGATTTTGCCAAGCGTCAAGGACGTGTCGCCGTTCTTGAACATCAGCCATGCGGCCAGCCAGTAGATCACGACTGGGGCGAGCGTGGTGATAAGCCGGATCATCCCGAAGAAGAGATATTGGAGCAGCTGGACTTTGATCTGCCACTTCGCTAAGGCGTGATTCTCTCGTCCGAATTTCTCTGTGAGTACGTCAAGCCGTCCTGCAGTTTTCGTCAGCAAGATTCCGCTGATTGAGAGCGTCTCCTGCATGAGCGAGTTCAGCTCTGCAGTCTGCTCTTGCTGGCCCTTCGTGACTTTCCTTGCGAAATTTCCGACTCTTTGGCCGATGACGGCAAAGAACGGAATCATGATGACTGAGGCGAGTGTGAGCCGCCAATCAATGAAGACCATCATGGCGAGTGAGGAGACCACGATGGAGACGTTTGAGAGGGCATCAACCAGAACTGAACTCAGAACAGCTTGGATGCCTTGAATATCACTGATTAGCCTGGTCTGGATTTCACCAGTTCTGCTCGATGTGAAGAACTTGAGCGACATCGACTGAAGGTGGCTGAACAGCTTCTGACGCAGATCGCAGACGATGGCTTGACCAACAACTACGGCTCCGTAACCGTAGAGAAGCGTGAACCCTGCCGCGACGATCACCACCAAGGCAGTAGCGATTGAATATTGGGCGATTGTCGCGTAGCTGCCCCCAACGAACCCATCATCGACGATGACTTTTAGAAAGAGCGCGGGTGCCATTCCGACCACCGTTCCGATCAGAACGGCGATGAGAGTCAGGATGACTTTCGTCTTGTATGGCGCAAACATTCGTCCCACACGAAGCGCGATTTGCTTCGATGGGAGGATTTGGTCTGTCTGTTCCGCTGCCTGCGCCATGAACTAGAGGTCATACCGCACTTAAACGTGCGGAGGGGCTTTGCCTGGGACTGAGAGCGCAGATCAGCGGATCAGAGTCTGGATGTACTTTCCGTTGACGGGGCCGCCAGCGGTCGGCATGTTCTTCCACTCCGTCTCACTCTTGATCACAGCGCCCGTGATCTGTGAGACCCAGAATGTTCCGGAAGCCGAAGCGGCGGCACTTCCGCCCTCTTCAGAGGACTTGAAAGTGACTTTGAATGCTGCCTCGCCTTCGATCTGTTCAAAGCTCTCAAGCTTGAATTCTGCCGTCGCCTGAGCCGCGCCAGTCAACATGTCCTCTTTGTACTCTGCCTTCCAAGTATCGCCTTCGATCACGTCCTTGCCGGGGCGCACCAGTGCGCCGAGGTTGGCTGTGCGAATCGCACCCGGAGTTACGGAAGGGCCGGTCAGATTGAGCACTCGTGCATCGAGGCCGTAGACCGCGGTGCTGGTGTCCTCCAGGGGGATCTTCTGGCCATTGAAGTCGACTTCGCCGCTTTGAACGGTCTCGATCGTGAAGCCCTTGTCATCGACCTTCTTGACGGTCTCAATGATCTCGGTGGTGAGCTTCAGTTCGCCTGCACCGAATTCAAACGTGCCGACAACACGATACTTGGTCTCGCTGTTCAGCAGCGGCTTGTACTCGAGGCTGTGGTAGGTCGCGGCAGCAGCTGCTGTGCTGGCAGCAATTAGCGTGATGATTCCGATGCGATTGACCATGGATCTGCTTCAAGTATGGCAGTTCGAACCAGCCTCTGGAAATCAGTGGGCCTCAGGTAGGATTCCGGCCAGATGACTCACCACTTCTGGCGTTCGGCTGCCGCAGTCGCGGCGCTGGGCTGTTCCGTGACGACCATGGCAGACCACCACAAGTTGAACATCATCCCCAAGCCGGTCAAGGCAGTACTGACTGAGGGTTCGTTCTCTGTCACTCCCGACACGGTTATCGAAGTGCAGGGCAATGCCCAAGTTACCGCGGATTTCGCAGCAAGTGAGCTTGGCGCAGCAACCGGATTCAGCTTCAAAGGCGATGGGAAGAGCCGGATCATATTCCGAATCGACAGTAGGTTGGGCAGGCTTGGACCAGAGGGATATACAGTCTCGGTAACGCCATCAAAGGCGCTGCTCTCATCCTCGGATGATAAGGGTCTCTTCTACGCTTATCAAACACTGCGGCAGATGATGCCCCCGGGAATCTACTCTGCTGAGAAAGTCGAAGGTGTCGAGTGGACGATCCCCTGCGCTGAGATCGAGGACAAGCCTCGATTTGTTTGGCGTGGCGCAATGATGGATTCAGCCCGTCACTTCATGCCAAAAGAGGCGGTGCTCAAGTTCATCGACGTGATGGCCATCCACAAGATGAACAGTTTCCACTGGCATCTGACAGAAGACCAGGGCTGGCGGATCGAGATCAAGAAATATCCCAGGTTGACCGAAGTCGGGGCCTGGCGTGATGAGACGCTCATCGGCAGGCAGCTGGCTCAGAAGAGGCAAAACTGGAAGTTTGATGGCATCCGCACCGGCGGCTTTTACACGCAGGACGACGTACGGGAAGTTGTCGCCTATGCGGCTGAGCGGCACATCAATGTGATGCCGGAGATTGAGATGCCCGGTCACGCTCAGGCGGCACTCTCTGCGTATCCGCATCTCGGAACTACCGGCAAAGAACTGCCAGTCATGAACTTCTGGGGTGTGAGCAAAAACATCTTCAGTGTCGAGGAGACGACCTTCAATTTCCTGTTCGATGTGTTGGAGGAAGTGCTGGAGATCTTTCCCAGCAAGTTCATCCACATCGGCGGGGACGAGGTTCCGAAAGCGCATTGGGAGGCAGACCCGCTAGCGCAGCAGATCATCAAGGATGAAGGCCTGAAGGATGAGCACGAGCTGCAAAGCTGGTTCATCAAGAGAGTCGACGACTGGCTGACCCAGCGCGGCCGACGCCTAGTCGGCTGGGATGAGATCCTGGAAGGCGGACTTGCCAAGGGAGCGACAGTTATGAGCTGGCGCGGAGCTGCCGGTGGGATCGAGGCTGCGCGTTTGGGGCATGACGTCGTTATGGCGCCGAACAGTCACACTTACTTCGACCAGTATCAGAGCCGAAACAAAGCCAGTGAGCCGATCGCGGTAGGTGGCTTGACAGACTTGTCAGAGGCGTATTCCTACGACCCAGTCGATCCAGCCTTCACACCAGAGCAGCGCAAGCATGTGCTCGGTTCCCAGTGCCAGCTCTGGACCGAGTACATCAAGACTCCCGCTAAGCTGGAGTACATGGCCTACCCACGCATGTCTGCGTTCAGTGAGGTCCTCTGGACTGAGCCGGAGGCGAAGGAGTTCTCCGACTTCCGGAGCCGACTGGCTGCCCATGTCGCGCGACTTGCAATGAAGAAGGTCAATTTCCGGCCGCTCGATCCTTCGCCTATTCCTCCACGTGGACACTAGTCGCTGCCTTGCTAGGGCGGCTCGGAACGGCCTCTGGACCTCATCGGGCCTCAGGTAGGATTTCAGCCAGATGACTTCCCATCTATGGCGCCCGATTGCTGCAGCCGCAGCACTGGCCTGTTCCGTGATTTCCATGGCAGACCACCACGAGTTGAACATCATCCCCAAGCCGGTAAAGGCTGAATTGACTGAGGGCAGTTTCACCCTCACTTCAGGAACCGCAATTCAAGTCCAGGGTGACGCCCAGGCGACGGCAGACTTCGTCGCAGCGGAGCTTGGAGTTTCCACCGGATTCAGCTTTGATGGCACGGCGAAGAACCGAATCGTCTTCCGGATCGATGACAATCTGGAGCACCTCGGCGCTGAGGGCTATGCAGTGCGGGTGACTCCCTCAAGAGTTCTGCTCTCTGCCCCGTTTGAGAAGGGCCTGTTCTATGCCTACCAGACGCTGCGGCAGATCATGCCGGCGGACGTCTATGCGGACAGCAAAGTAGACAATATCGAGTGGACAATCCCCTGCGTCGAGATTGAAGATCAGCCTCGATTTGGCTGGCGCGGTGCGATGATGGACTCGGCTCGGCATTTCATGCCGAAAGAGGCCGTGCTCAAGTTCATCGACGTGATGGCGATTCATAAGATGAACAGCTTCCACTGGCACCTGACGGAAGACCAGGGCTGGCGGATCGAGATCAAGAAGTACCCGAAGCTGACAGAAGTGGGAGCTTGGCGAGATGAGACGCTGATCGGACGGCAGCAGGCGCTGCGGCGGGCTGACTGGAAGTTTGACGGGATCCGTACAGGCGGCTACTACACACAGGACGATGTCCGGGAGATCGTCGATTACGCGGCAGAGCGACACATCAACGTGATGCCCGA
>JALGYA010000092.1 GCA_029824475.1 Fimbriimonadia bacterium
TCGCTGCATCGAGGTTTTTCTGAAGCTCCGATGCCCTTGCCGTAAGAGTCTCGATCTCACCGCCGAGCTTCTCAATCGTCCGCTCAAGCTCCAGGTTGTCGCCCTCTAGCTCAATGTTCCTGCTCTGAATCAGATCATTCTGCTTCGAAATCTCGGCATTGTTCGCCCTCAATGCCTCCGAATCAGCCTGCAGAGCCGAATACTCGGAAGAGACCCTCGAAAAGTCGTCTTCGATGCCGGTCAGTTGGTTCATGAGCCGGGCAATATCGCCTCTCAGCTTGCCGGCCTCGGTCTCCAGCTCAGGGATGCGATCCTCAAGCTCTTCAAGCTGTGCCGTCTGGTCCTTCAGCAGCTCCTGCTGCTGATCGACTTGGGCCTTGGTCGCCACAGCCTCCGCTTCCGCATTCTTCAGGTCAGCCTGAACCCGTTTGAGCTCTTCCTTGGCCTTGTTTCCCTGGGTGATCCAGACCCTAACGCTCGTACTCGCGAACGAGAGAATGATGATCACAATCAGCGTAGCCAGCGCACCAGAGATGCCCGTGATGATCGCAGCCGTGTGCCGGGGTCGCAGCTTTCCGATCGTCAGCCGTTTCTTCCCTAATCGACGCCCCAGCAGATCGCCGAGGTACGCGACGAACCCCGACAAAACCACCATCAGCGCGATGAAAAGAATGCTGACTTCCATCTATTGACTCTTCTTGCTTATCAGATACCCGGAAGCCGCCAACCCGATCAGGATCGGCCCAAAACTGGCCGCCGCAGGAGGCAGCGATCCGCCCTGCGCCATGATCGACAACCCGTTGGTCAGTATCAGGTACCCAAAAATGATGATCACCGACATCCAGAACCCAGCTGAGGCTCCAGTCCGGTGGCTTCGAATTCCCAGAGGCGCACCGATCAACCCGAAGACTAGCGCAGCCAACGGCAATGAAATCTTGTTCCAGTAGCCGAACTCAAGGTTTGCAATGAGGCTCTCGTCAGGATTCGGCGCCTTCTTCTCGCGTTCAATCTGCTCCTTCATCTGCTCCAACCCGAACGCATCCAGGTCTCGCAGCTGCTTCGCAATCAAGTCCTCCGGCGTCACGTCTGGCCTCTCTTGTCCCTCCGGCCAGGCATTTTGAAGATGCACGACGTTCCGGCCATCCCATGACCGCAGAGTGCCGCCTTCCGGCATCGCCCAACTCTGGTCATTCTCGTAGACCATCCTCACAGCTTCCAGAGTAACCGTCGGCAGGCCGTCTTCGCCGTACCAGACAATGATCACATCGTCCAACGAGGAGTCCGCGATGTTGAAATTCTTGGCGTGAATGAAGCCAGCTTCCCGCTTGCCACTCATCCATGAATGTGATGTTGGCCGAGCCTCTCGCTCCTCCAAGGCCTTCTCAATCTCGATCCTGAGCGTCACCGCCTGAAGCGTCGCCGAGGGGACCACGTTGTTGGTGAAAAAGAAGGCGAGCACCGCAGTAGCTAGAGCGAACCCTGCGACCGGAGCCATGATCCTATACAGGCTGATCCCCGCCGCCCTCAGAGCCACGATTTCGCTGTCTCCGCTCAGCCGGCCGAACGCCAACAGCGCCGCCAACAGCGTTGCCATCGAAAACGTCTTGGCCATGATCCCCGGCATCAGCAGCAGTGCCAGTTTTACGGTTGTCACCGGATCAGCTCCGTTCGACAGATACTCCGTCAGCTTGAACAGAAACGAGCCCGCCATGATCAGAACGGTGAAGATTGCAGCGCCAAAAACCCACGGTCCGACGATCTCCTTTATGACGAGGCCGTCGATCTTCTTCACGAAATGGATTCCTCAGGCTGGATAGCCCTGAAGCCCTTGCCCAAGTAGTACTTCTTGACTTTGTCGCTCTGCCGGATCGCCTCTTCATCACCCTGAGCGATGATCTCACCGTCGATCAGGATGTGGTTGTGATCGGTGATGCTGAGCGTCGCCTCGACATTGTGGTCGGTGATCAAAATTCCGATCCCCTGATTGCGCAGCCGCCGGATGATCACCTGCAGCTCTTCAATCGTGACAGGGTCAATCCCAGTGAAGGGCTCGTCGAGCAGGATGAATTTTGGCTCCGTCGCCAGTGCCCTCGCGATCTCCACGCGGCGTCGTTCACCACCGCTGAGAACTCCGCCCTGGCTGTTCAGAATCTTAGTGATATGCAGCTCTTCAGAGAGCTCCTCGATCTTCGCCTTCGTATGGGCCTTCGAAGATCCGTTCTGCTCCAGGACAAGCTCGATGTTCTGCTGAACCGTCAGCCTTCGAAAAACACTCGCTTCCTGCGGCAGATAGCCAACTCCAGCGCGGGCCCGCTGGTACATCGGCATTTTTGTCGCTTCGTGGTCATCAAACAGAACTCGTCCGCCGTTCGGCTTCACAAGCCCGACGATCATATAAAACGTGGTGGTCTTTCCAGCACCGTTTGGACCGAGCAGCCCAACGACTTCACCCTGATTGAGCTCAAATGAAACGCCCCGGACAACGGTCCGCTTCTTATAGGCTTTGACTAGGTTTTCAGCGACAATCTTCAATTTATCACTTGCCATCCTTGACCGTTGCTGACCCGTTGTTTGTCTTCACTCGCTTAATCGTCCCATCCTCGTTCAGCCACACATCAATCTGCTCTACATTCTCGATGACGAAGCCAAGGGGTGCTTCTGTTCCAGTCTTCCTTGACTGTTCAGCTTTCTTCACCTTCTTCAGGACGATTCGGCTGTTGGCTTTGTCGTACTCAACAGTCTCCGCGATGGCAGTGATCGTAGACACAAGCGCCTGCCCATCAGAGGCCTTCGATTTCGACACATATCTAAAATCGACATTGCCCACGAAGTTCGCCGACTTCACAGGCGACTCCTCGTCAGCGCTCATCAATGACATAACCACTGAGCCGGAATCAGCCGATGCCGTCATCTCCGCAGACTTGCCGTCTCCCGCCTCGCTCGACTTGAGATCGAAGGCGCTCTCAAAATCTGCCTTCCAATTCTTATCCACCAGATTGAGATCGAGCCCCACACCGCTCAAGTGGCTCGTCTTCACGATCGACCCAGCCTTCTCCGACTGATCCAATGTGTAGGCCCCGCTCGACTTGAGCCCTGTCAAGGCTCCCGTGCGCTGCAGCGAGTCCATGCTGATCGTCGCCCCGACGCCGGCAAACCTCAAATTCTGCGTCTTGTCCTCGCTGATCAAGTCTCGATCTGCCGTGAAGGCACCCTGAATCAACAGCCTAGCAACGGCGCCGGAATCGCTGATCGTCACATTCGGTGCGACAACCTTGAACTTCACTCCATCTGGAGCCACCTGGTCAACCGTGCCTCCACGAGCAAGCACAGCGGATCGCAGGACCATTTTTCCGCCCGGGAGCAGTTCTGCCCGACCAGCCAGTGACCGGCAGTTCAAAACAAGACCCTGCTCAGTCGATTTCCCAACGAGCGGGCTTCCGCCAAAGTCAAAACTCACCATCGGCGGGTCAGACCAGTCCGCGCTGCCGGTGACAATCCCTTTGATCTCAAGATCGCCGCTCTTTGAGAAGAAGCGTGTGGTGTCCTGTGCTGGAGAAACAGCAGTGGTCAGGAGGGCAGCAAGGATCAAATTCTGTGTCATGAAGTTACTTTCGCTTCCGTTCCAAACCAAGTCAGGTCAGGGGTCATAAACAAGACGTCGGCTGGGCCGTATCCGAACTCCAAAGAGTCAATTCTCACATCGCCAATCGCCTGGATGAGGCCTGTTGCCTCAACGTACTCGATTTCCGTGGCGGTCAGAACGATCCCCATCTCCTCCGAATCGAATCTGACTCCTCCCTTCAGGCTCAGTGTGTGCTCCACCTGATTGAAGAATCCAGTCGGCGCGCTGAACCGACTCGCAGTCTCGCCGTCCTTGAACATCTCGCCCCGGACATCGTGGATCTCACCCTCCAATTCGCCATTAGGCATGCTTCCCTGGAATTCGTCTGCCGCAAGCCTCCAGACAGCCTCGCCATTCTCGTCCATCTGGTCGTAAGTTATCCCGGTCGACTTGAGCGTCTGCTCATCCTCTACGGACGGAGAGTCACCAGTCTTCGACGTCGATCCGGTCGATCCCGAAGACACCTGTGGATCGGGAAGCGGCGCAGGCGGACTGTCGCACGCCGCCAAACCAAGGGCGCACAAAACTACGAGGAGACTGGCAGTTCGGATAAGCCGTCCCTCCTGGCGAATCGCCCGTGGTGTTCGCCTGCAAGCTGGCCACATGCGGCCGCAATATCGTGTCCGCGCTCCACTCTCTCAGTTACATTGACGCCCCGCGCCTCCAGGACATTCCGGAATGCTCGAACTCTCTCTGGGCTCGGCCGGCTGTAGCCGTACGTCGTGTCGACGTAGTTGAACGGAATCAGGTTGACCACACTCGGCGTGCCAGAGACCAAAGAAGCCAAGGCCTTCGCCTGCTCAATCGTGTCGCTGAATTCGTTGATCAGCAGGTACTCAATCGTGATCTTGCGGCCCGTCTTGCGATGGTGCTTCTTCATCGCACCCATCACCACATCGACCGGCCACTTCTGGTTGACAGGCATCAGCTTCGACCTGACTTCGTCAAACGGTGAGTGCAGCGAAAGGGCCAGATTGAACGGCAGTCCCAGCTCCGTCAGATTCTCAATTTGAGGCACGATCCCAACTGTGGAGACCGTCAAATGACGCCAGCTCAGCCCGATCTCGTCGTGCAGAATATGCAGCGCCTTCACCACGTTTTTGGCGTTCAGCAGCGGCTCGCCCATGCCCATAAACACAACGTGGCTGACACGCTTCTTCGAAATCTTCTGGAGCAGCAGGTACTGAGCGACAATTTCGCCTGCTGTCAAGTTCCTATCAAATCCGCCCATCCCAGTCGCGCAGAACGTGCAGCCCATCGGACAGCCAACCTGGGAGGAAATGCAGCAGCTGACGCGGTCCTTGTAGGGGAGCAGGACGCACTCGTAAACCTCGCCGTCACCGTTGTGGACCAGGAGCTTGTCGACGTCATCCGTCGACGTTCGATGATCAGAGACAACCAAGGGAGAGACTGTGTAGGACTCGGCGAGCTTCGCGCGCAACGAGGCTGGAAGATTCTTCATCTCCTCGAAACTGTCCACCGCCTTTCCGTAGATCCACTCGGCAATCTGCCGCCCACGATACGCAGGTTCACCGAGGCGAGCTAGCAGCTCCTCCAGCTCACCGACGGAAAGGCCAATCAGAGCCGTCCGGCCGCCGCTCACGCGGCGAGTGTACCAGCGGAATAAGGGAACCAAGTAGGCGGTCTATGACCGTAGAATAGAGTTAGCGTGACAAGAATTCAGCTTGCCAAAGTTCTTGCCCTGACCTTCGTGGTCGTCTTTGTTGCAGTCTTTGCTGCTTTTAAGTTTCAGAGAGCGATGGACTTGTCGCGTCCGCTATTAACCTCCGCTTCAGATTCGGACTCCACAAAAGGAGTCTACGCAGGCTTCCAAGACAAGCTCCCCAACCCAAGCGCGGACTTCTCAGAGGCTGCCAAACGGATCATGGAGAGCGTCGTCAGAATCGACACGGTCGTCCAGGTGCGCAGCTTCTTTGGAGCGGTCCAGGAGCAGGAGGGCGGCGGCTCCGGCGTCATCATCTCAGATGACGGCTACATCCTCACCAACAGCCACGTTCTAGAAAACACATCACAGATCACCGTCCAGCTGCACGATGGCCGGGCCTTCCCTGCGCGTGTGATCGGCACAGACGTCAGGTCTGACCTGGCCCTCATCAAGACTGAAGCGAAGGGCCTGGTGCCCGCCGTGACAGGCGACAGCCAGAACCTCAGCGTCGGCGAATGGGTTATGGCTGTCGGCAGCCCCCTCGGGTTCAGCAGCACGCTTTCAGTCGGTGTCATCAGCAGTCTTGGCCGGAACATTCCTCTCGAAAGAACGCTCCTGCTGGACACCATCCAGACCGACGCTTCAATCAACCAAGGCAACTCCGGCGGTGCCCTCTGCAACGCCCAGGGCGAGCTCATCGGCATCAATGCGGCGATCGTCACCCTAAACGAGGGCAGCATGGGGCTCGCGTTTGCCATCCCCATCCACAGGGCCGAGCGCATCGTGGAGGAGCTGAGGGCCAACGGCAGGGTCGCCTACGGCGGCATCGGAATCAAGCCGTACTTCTTCCGAACTGCAGGACTCGCCAGTCGAAGAACACGCGACCTGCTCCAGCAGGAGGTCGGGGCGACTTCCGGCCCGCCCAGCCAAGGAATCGTCATCGAGACCGTCTATCCGAACTCCGCCGCACAGCGAGCAGGGATCAAGCCCCTCGACATCATAACCAGCATCGATGACGAGAGGATTCACCAAAACATGGACTACAGCCGCCTCATGATCGACCGCCGCCCCGGCGAGAAAGTGAAGCTCTCCGTCTGGAGCGTTGGCCAAGATCGTGAGATCGAGTTGACCTTGGATGAGGCGATCTAGGGGAAAACGCATCGACTTTCCGGTCCTGCGCTTGCGGCGCGGGCTGGGATATTATTCGTCTGTATAATTAGAGAAGCGGACATGCAGAAGCACGCCGACGGCCTCGCCGAACTCCTTGACGTCCTGCCCCCTTTGATCCGCGAACGCGTCTCAGATTCGCCCGACCAAGACACCCTCATTGAAGTGGTGCTCGATTACGGGAGACTCGCAGAAGCACGCTTTCGTGACAGAACTGATCGCTGGGAAGACCTCGTCGTGTCCGAAAACGACATCGACTACGTCGTCAAATCGATCGGAGAGTTCGGCGACGACAATCGCGCAGGCATCGAGCGCACGCTTCACCGCATCTCCTGCATCCGCAGCCGCAGAGGCAAGATCCTCGGCCTCACCCTGCGCGTCGGCCGCGCCCTCGAAGGCACCATCGACATCATCGACGACATCGTCCGTGCCGGCAAGTCCATCCTCCTGCTCGGCAAACCTGGTGTCGGCAAAACCACCAAGCTCCGCGAAGTTGCCCGCGTCATGGCCGACGAAGCCGAAAAGCGCGTCGTCATCATCGACACCTCGAGCGAAATCGGCGGCGACGGCGACATTCCGCACCCCGCCATCGGCACAGCCCGCCGCATGCAAGTTCCACGCACCGATCAGCAGCACGCGGTGATGATCGAAGCCGTCGAGAACCACATGCCAGAAGTCATCGTCATCGACGAAATCGGCAATGAGGCTGAAGCGATGGCTGCAAGGACTATCGCAGAGCGAGGCGTCCAACTCATCGGCACCGCCCATGGCGGCTCGCTGGAAAACCTGATGCTAAACCCGTCGCTATGCGACCTGATCGGCGGCATCCAGACCGTTACACTCAGCGACGATGAAGCCCGAAGGCGCGGCACCCAAAAAACCGTTCTTGAGCGCAAGTCCCCTCCCACTTTCGACGTCGTCATTGAGCTCGTGGACTACGACAAGCTCGCCGTACACCACGACGTTCAGAAGACGGTTGACCTAATACTAAGAGGCATCCAGCCCAAACCTGAAATCAGGGTCCGCACCAGTCCAGGTGAGGTCGAGGTCCTTCAGGAAGAGCACACCCCCGAAGTCGACGAACCAGGCTTTAACGAGCGATTCCCATCGCTCACATCACGAGAGTCAAAAGCCGATAAGCCGGCCAAAAAGGCAGCCAACGTCCATAGCCGAGTGGTCCGTCTCTACCCCTTCGGCATCGCGCGAACCAGGCTTGAGCGAGCAATCAGAGAGCGCAAAGCTCCCGCCCTCATCACCAATGACATCAAGCAGGCCGATGCGGTCATCACGATCCGCAGCACCTACCAAAACAAGCCCGCCAAGCTGCGTGATCTGCCCCAATCCGTGCCGACGTACGTCGTGAAGTCGAACACCTTCTCGCAAATTGCAGGAGCGCTGGACGACGCACTAAAAGGACGCGGCAGAGACCGTGATGCGGAGGCCGAAGCTGTAGCAGAAGCCCGGCATGCCGTCGAGCAGGTGCTCAGCACGGGCCAGCCGATTGACCTCCCACCCCGAGACGCCAGAACCCGCAAGATGCAGTTCCAGGTGATCGAATCGCGAAGGCTCGCCTCGGAGAGTATCGGCAAGGATCCGGAGCGCAGAATCAGGGTGCTTCCAACGCGACTCTAACTGCTCAGTAACAGGATTCAAAGTGTGTCATGGACGGGCGCCCCCGGCGTTTGTCCGTGCGGTTGCCCGCTAAGACACGGAGTCTGGGCTCAATTCGCCCATCGCTCCCGTACCGTTCAGCGACACCTTTCAGGGTGTGCCATGGACAGGCGCCGCAGGCGTTTGTCCGTGCGGCTGCCTGCTAAGACACGGACAAGCCCAAAGCGGCCTGTCCATGGCACACGGAATTTGGATTCGATTGGCCCCTCTCCCTCGCGCTATTCACCCTGTCCTGCCCTGAACATAATCTGCTAGAGTCCAACTATGAAGCTGGATGCGATCGGCGTTGTCGTGCCCGACATGGCGCGAGCAGTCAAGTTCTACCAACTGCTGGGTGTTGAGTTCGAGGACCCCGAGCCGGAAACCGCCCATCACGAAGCGACACTCCCCAACGGGCTGCGCCTGATGCTCGACACAGTCGATCTCGTCAAGTCCTTCACAGAATGGGTGGAGCCGGTCGGCAACCGAGTCGGCCTGGCGTTCCTCTGCGACTCCCCAGCGGAAGTTGACGAGATCTACAAACGCGTCACCGATGCAGGCTTTGAGGGCGCAAAAGAACCGTGGGACGCCTTCTGGGGACAGAGATACGCCCAGGTCAAAGACCCGGGCGGAAGTACTGTCGATCTATTCGCTCGGCTGGAGTAGTTACCAGCCGCGAGTCGCGAGCAGCTCGCTCTCATCCAGGCTGTCAACGTTGATGCCGACCATCGCCGGGCCGAGGCCTCGGCTGATCTCGGCCAGCTTTTTCGCGTCGTCGTGGAACAGGACGGCTTCGACAATCGCCTTGGCTCGCAGTGACTGGCTGGCGATTCGATCTGAATCGCTCAGGCCAGCGGCAGCCTTGAAGATGCCGGAGCCGACGAAGACTGTCTCTGCGCCGAGCTGCATCATCATCGCTGCGTCAGCAGGAGTGGCGATGCCGCCAGCCGAGAAGTTCGGAACAGGAAGCTTGCCTGTCTCGTGGACGATCTGGACCAATTCGAGCGGAGACTGAATCTCCTTGGCGATCACGTAGAGCTCATCTTCTCGCGAGCCCTGCACCTTGCGGATGTCCGAGAGGATGGTGCGCATGTGATAGACAGCTTCGACGACGTCGCCGGTGCCAGCTTCACCCTTGGTGCGGATCATTGCCGCGCCTTCCGCGCAGCGTCTCAGAGCCTCACCCAGCGATCGAGCGCCACAGACGAACGGCACCGTGAAGGCATGCTTGTCAACGTGGTTGTGCTTATCGGCAGGTGTCAGCACCTCGCTCTCATCGACAAAGTCGACTTCGAGGGCTTCCAAAATCTGTGCCTCAGCGTAGTGGCCGATGCGGCACTTCGCCATCACCGGGATCGAAACAGCGGCCTTGATGCCGTCGATCATCTCTGGGTCGGACATGCGGGCAACGCCGCCGTCCCGTCGAATATCGGCTGGAACGCGCTCCAAAGCCATCACCGCGACAGCACCCGCATCTTCTGCGATTCGTGCCTGCTCTGGGTTGACGACGTCCATGATGACGCCGCCTTTCAGCATCTCTGCAAGGCCGACCTTTTCTCTCCAGGTCTTCTTCGCTGCTGATATCTGTCCGTTTTGACTCATGGCTCTTGCCTCCTGTCCGGAGGGAGCCAGGATTGTACTCCCGGCCCGAGGGCAGCCCCCGGGCCTGGTCGTACATGGCCCTAGAGCTTCTTCAGCAGTGAATCGACCGCTGCATCCAGCATCGAATCCTTGCCTTTGACGTAGCCATTCAGGTCAAACGGGGCATAAACGTCCGGCTTCCGACCGTTCGTCTCCAGGTTTTCACCACGCAGGTCGTAGATGCCCATCGCAGGCAGCCGGAGCGACCCGCCGTCCCAAAGTGAAGAGCCGTAGGTGCTGATGACTGCTCCGCTGGTCGGCTCGCCAATGATCGGCCCCAGCCCCATTGTTCGGAAGCCCTCAGCAAAGATCTCAGCGTTGCTGAAGCTGTACTGGTTGATCATCGCCGCTGTCGGCAGCTCCAGAGAGTTGCCGCGGAAGATGCCTTCGGAATAGGGCCGCGGGTTGTCCTTCGTTGTTCTGTGGAGGAACAGCTTCTTGGACAGCGCGCTGAGCACGATGTGAGCCGTGAAGCCGCCGCCGTTGTAACGAACATCGATGATCGCACCTTCTTTGCCCTGTGTTTTCGTGCTGAGTTCTGTGTAGAACTTGCCGAGGCTGGAGGCGTTCATCGACTGGATGTGCAGATACGCGAGGCGGCCATTGCTCCGTTTGTCAACGTAGGCACGGTTCGTGTTGACCCAGTCTTCATAGCCGAGTCCACTCATGGCGGCCTGCGAAGCAGGCTTGATCACGACTTCTCGCTCCGTGCCATTCCGGGTGACCTTGATTCGCACCTTCTTGCCTGTTGTGCCATTTAGCAGCGTCTCAGCCGGGTTCGATGGAGTCGGCTTCTGGCCGTTGATCGTGACGACTTTATCGCCTGAACGAAGCAGGGAGTCTGGATGAGATGCTGGCGAGCCAGCCTGGACACGACCCACGATGTACTCGCCGCTGGCATCCA
>JALGYA010000306.1 GCA_029824475.1 Fimbriimonadia bacterium
CTTCATGCTCCAGCTTGTGGCAGTGCATGACGTAATGGCTTCTCATCGAGAACCTCACGAGCACGGCGACGGACTCTTTGTCCGCGAGCAGCACCGTGTCCTTCCATCCGCCTTCCCACGGATAGAGCCGCCTGCGTCCGCGAGTCCGAGAGACCACTTGGAAGTATGCGCCGTGCACGTGCACAGGATGTGGAGCGTTTCCATTTGTCGTAAACCTCCATCGCTCGGTCGTCTCAACTGGCACTGAGAAGTCGATCCTGTCGATGTCGTATTCCAGGCCGTTGATGCGGTTCATGCCATCGAAACTGAACTCGCGCGTGGGCGTGTTCGGCCCGCTCAGAGGCGTGATCGCACTGAGAGTTGAAGGCACGGAGAATGCATATCCTGCATCGCCGGTCCCCACGAACTCGAGCAGATCCCATCCGCTGCGCTCGTCCTGGAGCATCACCGAATCTTCGGCTGCCAGGTCGCTGAAGTCGACGAGAATGTCGACCCGCTCTCCCGGGCTCATGGTGATCTCGTAGACATCGATTGGCGAGGCGAGCAGGCCTCCGTCATTGCCGATTAGAACGAACGGCCGACCGTCGCTCATCGTCAGATCCCAGACCCGAGCATTTGCTCCACAGAGCACTCTGAATCGGTACCAGCCGCTGTCGACGTCAAGCTTGGGATTGAGCGTGCCGTTGATCAGGGCCGATTTGCCGAAGAAGCCCGAGGATCGCGGGTTGTACCGCAGGTTCCCCTGCTTGTCAAAGTTGGCATCTCTGATGACCAGCGGAACCTCGTAGTTTCCGCCAGGCAGTCCGAGCGAGTCCTCATGGTCGTCGCGGATGATGAAGGCGCCAGCCAGCCCAAGGTTAACCTGCTCACCGGTCAGCATATGAGGGTGAGGGTGGTACCAGTTCATCGTGGCCCGCTGGACCACAGGGAAGTCGTAGCTGTAGGGGCCGTGGCCTGGCTCAAAGGCGAGCTCTGGGCCGCCGTCGTTGGCAGTGTCCACGATCATCCCGTGCCAGTGAGTGATGGTCGGCTGGGTCAATCCATTGTATAGATCGACTGTGACCTGATCACCTGTTCGGACCTGGAGGGTTGGGCCAGGGATGTGGCCGTTGTAGCCCAGGCCTGACGAGATGTTTCCGCCGCCTAAATCAAACGTCGTGGGGGCGCAGTTGAGCGCCATACCGGTTGGAGTCACAATCGGTGGGATGCGCAGCGGATTTCGGGCGACCGGGTCCTTTCCGCCCTTGCCTCCTCCTCCGCCGTTGCCGCCTTTGGCCTTGCTTTGCTGAGCTGCAATGGGTGTGAATAATGCTGCGCCGGTGGCCAGCATCGAACTGCGAAGAAAACTGCGTCTCGTCTGGGAGGCGCCGAAACGTGTCTCGTTTTTCGGCATCTTGGATTCCTCGGGAGAGAGCCATTTTGACCCTCCATCCCTACTAATATAATATCAGGAGTTGCAGATCGTAATAGGGTCTTTAGGCATTTTTGTGGTGCTGCATTTACCAGGTTCATTGTCGCCCCTCGCTGGAGAGGGATGCAACTGAGATGAGCTTTCACCAAAGCTAAACTTGAGTCTTCTCAGACCCATGCTGATCGAGACCAACTCTGAGGCCTATCTGCAGCCAGCCGAATGTTCTACTCTCTTGATAGGAGCAGAGCTCCGATTCAAGGCACATCCATGGGCCAACACCACCAGATCGTCATCCTCGGCGGAGGCACCGCCGGAATCACCGTTGCGGCACGAATGGCAGAAGAGATTGGAGGGAGCAGAATTGCCCTCATCGAGCCGTCAAAGAAGCACTATTACCAGCCGATGTGGACTCTCGTCGGTGCCGGTGCGGCAGAAGCTGGACCGACAGAGAAGGACGAGGCTGACTACATCCCAAACGGTGTGGAGTGGATTCAAGACTTTGCTGACGAACTCAAGCCGGACGAGAATAAGGTCGTTCTTCGCAGTGGGGCTGAAATCACCTATGACTACCTGATCGTCGCGCCGGGAATCAAAGTCGACTTGGACGCGATTGAAGGCTTAACTGACGCGCTCGAAAACGACCCCCGCGTATCGACCAATTACGAATTCAAGTACGCGCCCAAGACTTGGGAGGCGATGAAGGCGTTCAAAGGCGGCAAGGCGGTCTTTACCCATCCGGCCACACCAATAAAATGCGGCGGCGCCCCTCAAAAGATCATGTATCTGTTTGAGGACCATATGACGAAGATTGGGAAAAGGGACACGGCGGAAATCTGCGCGTACTTTGCGCCCGCCGGCATCTTTGGGATAAAGGAGTTTGGTGAAGCCCTGACTCCCATGCTTGAGGAGCGGGACATCCATTTCAACGGGCGCTACGACCTGACTAAGATTGACCATACGCAGAGCCTTGCGACCTTCAAGCACCTGGATGACGGGCATGAAGAAGTGGTTCAGTATGACTTCCTGCATGTCACGCCGAAAATGGGGCCGCCTGACGTTGTTAAGAACAGCCCGCTGGCGACCACTGAGGAGCCCTCAGGCTGGATGAATGTGGATCCCTTCACACTGCAGAGTCCAGACTTTCCCAACGTGTTTGGCCTGGGAGACAGCGCTCATTTGCCAACAGCGAAGACTGGGGCGGCGATCCGAAAG
>JALGYA010000093.1 GCA_029824475.1 Fimbriimonadia bacterium
TGACTTCTCCTTCTGGAGACACTGTTACATTCCTTGCGACATGCGAGGGAAGAATCGCCGAATCACCCTCAGGGGCAGGCGGGTTTGGCTACGATCCTATCTTCTATCTGCCAGAAAAGGGCTGCTGTATGGCCGACTTGACCGCTGAACAAAAACATGCGATTAGCCACCGCGGGAAAGTTCTAGCGCTGGTCATCGACCATCTGAAGGAATCGAGTTAGCGGATCTCTCTGATTTTGGCTACCTGCACGTCGGACACCTTGTGGACTCCGCCTTCCTGCACGCGGGCTCGGTAGTCGTAGAGAGTCTGCTTGCCTTGATGGGAGTGGACCATGACCCTGCCATTGACCTCCCAGAGCTTCTCTTGGACCAAGAAAACGACCTCAGGGAACGGCTCAAACAGTCGGTGTTCGTAGCGAAGACTGAGCTCATCCTTGAACATCTTGTTCACCCCGCGCCTGGCACGGTTGATGATGTCAAGCGAAAAGTCGTCATGCTTGGTCTCACCTGGACCCCGTCCGGTCGGCGTGTAGCCCGAAGTGATAGTTTTTGGCAGTTCTACAAGCGCTGTCGCGAACCGAATCTCCCAAATCATGTAGCCGCCCCAGCATGCGCCAGCAATAAAGATCATCCAGACGATCATTTTTACTAAGCCGGGCGTCTTTGCCACAGGTCATCCAGAGTCGTAGAGGCTTCTTCGCTTGCGCAATCTAAGTCACATGCTCCTAATGCAGGATAACAACTAGTGAGACGAGTTGTAGGTCTTTCTGGTTCATTTAATGGGGCGATTGTTCACAACCCAGGCGTGAATGCCGGGCATCGGTAAAATTGGCATTGCCATGAGCACTCGCATCGAGAAGGATTCCCTAGGCGAAGTCATCGTCCCCGCCAATGCCCTTTGGGGCAGCCAGGCGGAGCGAAGCCGGCAGCTCTTCCAGATTTCAGGTCTGACCGAGCATCCAGCGATGATCGATGCGTATATCAACCTCAAAAAGGCGTGCACGCGTGCGAATACAGACCTCGGCCTTCTGGACAAGGAGATTGGCGATGCGATCGTGGCGGGTGCGGATGAAGTGCTTGGCGGGCAGCATCGGGACCAGTTCCCGGTGGATGTGTTCCATATGGGTGCTGGCACCAGCTTCAACATGAACTGCAACGAGGTTTTGGCTAACCTCGCTGAAGAGAAGCTCGGCGGGCTGCGCGGAGAGTATTCCCGTGTCAAGCCTAACGATCACCCCAACTACGGGCAGTCGACTAACGACACATTCCCATCCGCCATGCGGATCATGAGCCGGGATCTGCTTGAGGGGCTGCTGACGTCGGTTGAGGGTTTGGCAGCTGCACTGGACGCCAAGGGCGTCGAGTTTGATGGCGTTTTGAAGTCTGGGCGAACCCACTTGCAGGATGCCGTTCCGATTCGGCTTGGGCAGGAGTTTGCGGCTTACGGAGCAGCTATTAGGCGCTCCAAGACGTGGCTGGAGGCAGCGGCTAAGGAGCTCGAGATTCTAGGAATCGGTGGTTCGGCTGCTGGCACCGGGCTCAATACGCATCCCAAGTACCGGTTCATGGTTGTCGACAACCTGTGCGAACAGACCGGCTACAACTTCAAGCCTGCAGATGACATGCGCGAGGCGATGCAGAGCCAGCAGTGTATGGCGGCTCTTTCGGCTTCGGTTCGGATGCTCTGTCTTGAATTGACACGCATTACGAATGACTTGAGGTTGTTGTCCTCTGGTCCTCTGACGGGATTGGCTGAAATTACTCTTCCTGCCGTTCAGCCGGGGTCTTCGATCATGCCGGGCAAGGTGAACCCTTCGATGGCGGAGAACATGAACCTGGTTCTGTTCCAGGTGATGGGCCAGTGCCACGCGATCGACAACTGCGTGCAGGCCGGCCAGCTTGAGCTGAACGTGATGATGCCTTCGATGGCGTTTTCATCTCAGTTCATGCTGCAGATCCTGACGAACACGATCGACACGTATGTCGCGAACTGTGTTGAAGGGATCACGGCGAACGCTGATCGCTGCAAGAATTACGCTGAGACGTCGCCATCCTTGGCAACTGCTTTGAATGCCTTTGTTGGGTACGAGACGGCTTCGAAGGTCGTGAAGAAGGCGCTGAAGGAAGGCAAGTCGATCCCGGACGTAGTGCGTGAGCTCGGGCTGCTAGATGAAGAGACGCTGCAGAAGGCTCTTGATCCGGCTGGTCTGACCGAGCCGGGGATTCCTGGTCAGTAAGTTTTTGCTGACTTCTTAGCTCATATTTTTGAAGCAGCCTTATAATGAGGGTGTGGAGAAGATAACCCTTGCCGTCCTGTTCGTCATTTCGGCTGCCATGTCTGCGGCCCAAGACGTTGTTCAATTTGACTTAGACCGAGCGCTAAGGAACGCCAGCCGAATCCAGTCACTGAACCTGACTGAGGCTCAGTTGAATCTGGTTACTGTGCCAGAGCATCTGCAGGCCAGCGATAAGGCTGATGAGCGGAAGAAGTGGGAAGCTGCGGCGCGCAGAAAGCTTGCTAGGCGGCTCTCTCCAGACCAGCGCGACGTCCTTTTCAGAATCCATGTGTCGAGCCAAGGGCTGAATGCGTTCCTTGATCAAGAACTCGTGGCCCGGATCGGCTTGTCCGACGAGCAAAAGAGCTTTGTTCGGGCGGCTGTCGCTGCTCCTCAGACGCAGATGTCGGCAAACTTTGACAGTGTGATGCAGCCTGTGAAGATGCGTGAGATGGATGATGATGAGAGGGAAATCTGGTTTGTGGAGAAGAGCTACCTCCTGCATGACGCAAAGGCGGTCATGGATGGGGAAGCCTGGGTGGCAGTCAAGAATTCGCTCACTGAAGAGCAGTGGACGGCTTATCTAGGCCTGCGGAAGCCGCGCGGCTACAAATACGACCTGAACCTCGACTACCAGATGGACAAGATTTTGAAGCGCAGCGAGACTGCCAAAGAGCTGCTGGGCATTGATTACGATCTCAGCGCCAAGCTGACCTCGGCTATCCTGGCCTCAGAAGAAGACGAGCGGCCTCGGATGTCTGATATGTTGAATAACGAGCAGCGGTCGGTTCTGCGCCGGATTGTCTATCAGCTGGAGGGTGCGAACGCGGCGTTGTTTGAAGATGTCGGTTCGGAACTCGGGATGACGGAGTGGCAGGCAATCCAGGCGGATGTGGTCGATGACCGGATGAATTTCTGGTCTGGTCGACTGCATAGGCTGACAATCGACCCGGCAGGGATGAAGACCGACGCCGATCAGTCAGAAGATGCGAAGCGGGAGCGGATGCGCCTAAATCTCTGGCAAATGCAGAAATCGATCAGCGCAAACAAAATCGCCGAGGCAGGGAAGCGTGAGCTGTGGCTTCAGGACGTTCTGACCGCCTCACAGAAGGCTGAGCTGAATGCTCGGGCGGGGGCTCCGATCGAGCGCATCTGGAAGATCCGGTCTGAACTCTGGCCCTTGCCACGGGCTGGCGAGTAGCCAGCGCCGTCTACGGGCTAACTTTGAGACGCTGTATTTGGACATCGCCTGCTCAGCTGGCGGAGACTGCCATGAGTTTGTCAAGGAGGACCTCCCACGGGCAGTGTGATCCTCCTGCACACGGCAGAACAACCCTTGAAGCCCTGCCTCGGCTTCTGAAGTGCGCGCAGACTGAGGGGCATCGCTTCGTGACGGTACCAGAGATGCTCCGGCGGCTTCAGCGGCCGGTTTATGTTCTGGAGAATGGTGCACGCTAGGTGCTCAGTTCTGTCATGTTCGCATTTGCGATTCCATCGTCGTGATAGCAATGGACATTCAACACGGCTGATCCTTGGCGAAGGCGCTTCCCACTCAGTAGGAGAAACGCCATTGAACCGTCGTGAGCGGTCCAAGCCGATATGCTGTTTGCATTCTCCACAACTAGCCTGAGGGGCAAGCTAACAGGGTATTGGCCGCAAGTGTCATGGCTGTCCGAGTTGGAGAGGAGCTCATATTCTGAGTTGGAATCACCTTACTCTTGGAGTACAATTGCATGAGGAAGTGCAATTACATGGAATTTTCCGATAACGATCTCGCCTTGATTTGGAGCAAGGGTAACGTGGAATCCGGCTATAACGCCGACAGATTCCGCAAGGACGACTATGGCAGATGGATGGAACGCGGCGAGTACGGTAACCGACAGCATAAATGGGGATGGGAAGTCGATCATATCCGGAGGGATCGGCACGGCGGATCTAACCAGCTCTCGAACTTACGACCACTTAACTGGGAGAGCAATGTCAACAGAGGATAGCGCTCAGATTCTGTCAGTGCCGCAATCAACGAATGGGGTCGAGGATGCGGAGTACGAAGATTACGTAAGTCAAAGAAATGCGACGATAGAGCGTGAGATGGCTGCGGCGGCAACGTATGATAAATTCCTGGTGACTCTTGCTGGAGGCGCACTCGGACTTTCCATGACGTTTTTGTCTGACATAGTTGGCAAAGACGCGAAGGCAGTTTTGCCGCTGTTGTTTTGGCCGTGGGTCCTATTAGGGTTGTCACTCGCCTGTTCTCTGATGGGGCACCTGTTCAGCCAATACTCGTTCCGCGCATTTGTCAAGGCACTTGACTCCGCCATGCAAGCCCGTATCGATTCGAAAGAGACTGCAAAGGAAGTTAAGGTAGCGACTTGGCACATAAATGTCATGAATTGGCTTGCATTAGCGTGTCTTTTTTCAGGCCTAATTTGGATGGCCGATTCTCTGAGACGAGTGGTGGATTTGTAGAGGAAAACATGAGCAACGAAAAGAAAAAAGGTTCGGACAAAAAGAGCGCCGGGCCGAATGCGAGTCAAATTCGAAGGCCAAGAACTGGGAATGGGAAGACCCAAAAGAAGCAGGGCGAGAGGAAGAAGTAGGAGCACTCATGCCAAAAAAGAAGCAAGCTGATCACAAAATTGAAGAAAGCTCAGGTCCGCATAAGGACCAGATCAAGCGACCAGCCAAGAAGAAGAAGGACGGCACTAAAAAGAAAGACGCAAAGTAGAGTAACTAGACTTCATCTGACTCATGTCAACGCTAGGCCCGGAATGCGTGGGAGTTCGGTTTTGATTTCTAGACGAACATCATAGCGCGTTGGAGACGGCATCGCCCATCTCAGACGTCCCCATTGAACCGCCTAGATCGCCCGTACGGGCGCCTGAGTTGAGTACTGCGTCCACCGCACTTTCAATCCGAGCGGCACCCTCTGAATCACCCAGAGCCGACAGCATCATCGCGCCGCTGAGGATCGCGGCCAAGGGGTTGGCCACGTTCTGACCGGCGATATCAGGTGCGGAGCCGTGGATGGGTTCGAAGACGCCGAAGGCCTGGCCGTTTTTGGGATCGCCCAGGGAGGCGGAAGGCAGCATCCCGAGCGAGCCCGTAATCATCGAGGCTTCATCCGAGAGGATGTCGCCGAACAAGTTGCCCGTCAGGATCACGTCGAACTGGCCGGGGTCTTTGATCAGGAGCATCGCGCAGGAGTCGACCAGCTGGTGCCGCAGTTCAACATCCGGGTAATCCGGTGCAACCGAATCCACCACTTCACGCCAGAGGCGGCTGCATTCCAGAACATTAGCTTTATCAACGCTCACAACCGATGATCGCCGAGTTCGGGCAGCCTCAAAAGCGCGTCGAGCGATCCGCTCGACTTCCATGACCGAGTAGACCATCGTATCGATGGCGACGGTTCCGTTCTCGCGCCGCTCGCGAGGGCGGCCGAAGTAGATGCCGCCAGTCAGCTCGCGGACGATCAGCATGTCGCAGTCGCCGCCGGCCTTGACCGGGGAGGCGTCGGCCAGGGCTGCGTAAGTCTTCGCAGGCCGCAGGTTCGCATAGAGGTTCAGGGCGCCGCGCATCCCCAGGAGCCCAGCTTCTGGAGTCTTGGATCGGTCAAGACCTTCCCACTTTGGGCCGCCGATGGCCCCCAGCAGCACGGAATCCGCAGAGGCCAGCAAGCCGTGAGTCGCCTGAGGATAGGGATCGCCGCAGTCGTCATAAGCCGCGCCGCCGAACAGCGCGTGCTCAAACTCGATATCCGGGCGGACAGCCTTGAGGACGCGAACGGCTTCGTTCGTGACTTCTGGGCCGATGCCGTCTCCGGCGATGACTGCAATCTTGAGGCTCATTGGCCGCTGATTATGGCAGGCGTCGTCCGCCGCCATCCCCACCCGTCCTCCCTCCGGGAGGAGGCTGGCGGTTGATCACTGCTGTTTCTTGCGAAACAACAGTGGCACACGATTTCCCGATGACTGTCGGCAGATTGGCCGTCCTTCCTGCGGAGTGCGGGGGAGAGGCCAGAAAGCTCTGATCCATGGCACACGAGACCGGATCGGAAGCCCCCTCTCCTCCTCTCTAACGAGGAGGAGAGGGCACCAGAATCAATCGCGTTCCAGGAACTTGATGCGCCGTGCCAGCATCACACGCTCATGCATTTGGCCGTCCACCCTCAGGACAACGCCTTCGGCCATCTCATCTCCCCAGGCAATGTGCGCGGTGTGGGTCTCTTCAGATGCACTGGTGTACGTGGTCTCATCATTCGCCTGAACCGTGAGCCGCATTCCTTCTTTAGCGTGGAAGCCGCGCCACTCGTGGAGGATCATGACGAGGCGTCGTTCTTCTTTATTGAACTCAGCGACACGTCCGACGGCCACATCGTGGCGATCTTCATCGGGTCGGATCAGTTTGACGACACGAGCGAGGAAGATCTGCTCGTGACCATTCCAGACTCCCGCAGCCTCGACGGCAGCATGATCACCTAACTCGCGGAGCCAGGCGAAGAAGGTGGCCCTGCGAACGGCCTCGCCTGTGTGGAGAATCCACCGTGTCTCCTCACCGCCCTTGACGCGGATCACGTCGGTTGGCGGGCGGAATCCCGATGTCTCACGGGCCACAACATTGATGATGCTGAGGTCCTCGTTGACACTGTGAACTCGGCCCCTGATTTTGGCGGCGTGGTCATCCTCGCCATGAATCTTGATGGCTCGCGCCCAGAGCGAATGCGTATCGGTTCTGAACCTGCCACGGACAGTGACTCGCATCCCGTTTTCCAAGCGAGGGCTGTCGCCATCTTCACGGTAGATCTCAGTATGTTCGGTTGTGTGCACCGGCAGGACACGGTCTGATTCACGCAGGGCTAGCCCAAACTTCTGGTTGGGAGCTTCGCCGTCAAGGCGGGTGATTACGCCTCGGAATTCGTGATGTTCGTGCCGATCATCCTCGTGGAATCGGTGCCCATCGTGTCTCGTGAGTACGGGTGAGACTACTGTGCCATTTATGGTCCACTGAGTGAGATCGAAGTCGACGACGAGCTTTCCATCTACGGTTGGGACTTCGAGATTTGGCGTCAGATTGAGCCGGAGAAGGGACTTGTTTTCACCAGCGTCCAAGCCCTCAGCGAAAGTCGCTTCAATGCCAGTGTCGCTGCCCTCTTCAAAGAGCGTCAGGTCCTTGGAAGTGAGCACCTGAACGCTGGTGTAACGGCCAACAGCGATCGCCTCTGCCCCGAGGAAAAGGTAGCGCGAATCGCCATCGTTGAGCGATATCAGGTTGACGGTGACCCCATCTGGATCGCTGAAAACCACCTCGTTTGGGCCATTGCCGCCGAGCCGGGCTTCGTAGATTGTCACCCAGACGGCGTCGTAGTCATCACGCAGATTGTCCGTGATGAAGAGGGCCAGATTAGAAGAGCTCGGTGATCCCGATCCGCCGCAGCCGGCGATCAGTCCGAGCAGGGCAGTCACCAGGACTGCGAAAAGGCATGCAAATCTGTTTCTGCTCATCCTAAATGCTCCAACGATAGTCCGACGGTCCTTGTTCAGTCAGGAGTTCAGTTGGCGTGTCGTATTCGGCTGCTAAACAGAGTAAATGCTGGCCATAGAGGAGTGCGCGCCGACCCTCCTCTCGGATAGCATGAGTGCAATGCGGATTCTCTACATCGACATCGACTCGCTGCGCCCGAGTCATCTGGGATGCTACGGCTACCACCGGAACACGTCGCCCAACATCGACGCCCTGGCAGCCGAAGGGGTCCACATGAAGCAGGTTTACGTGACTGATGCTCCCTGCCTGCCCAGCAGAACAGCCTTCTTCACTGGTCGGTTTGGCGCAACGACTGGCGTTGTCAATCATGGCGGAGCATGCGGCGAGATGCCCGCTGAAAGCTCTGGGCGAGGCTGGCACTCCCGGTATTCACAAACCACCCTTGCCGCGTGCCTCACACAGCTCGGCCTGCACTGCGCCAGCATCAGCCCCTTCCCGCGCCGACACAGTGCGTATCAGATCACGCACGGGTTCCACGAGACCTTCGACACCGGCAAGGGCGGGCTGGAGAATGCGGATGAAATCTATCCGCACGTCAAAGACTGGCTGGACCGGAAGGGAAGCGATGACAACTGGTTCCTGCACGTCAATTTCTGGGATCCACACACGCCTTATGACACTCCAGAGGAGTTCGGCAGTCCTTTCGCAGACGAGCCGATTGATCCTTGGGTGACCCAGGAAATCATCGACAAGCAGCGCAAATCCTACGGGCCGCACAGCGCAACCGAAGTTCCCGAGGTCACGAACATCCTTCCTGACCACTGGCCTTGGGGAGTTGGTGAAATCAAGACTCCTGAAGACGCCAAGACTCACATAGATGGCTACGACGCCGGTGTTCTCTATGCGGATATGTACGTCGGCAAGATCGTCGCTGACCTGGAACGGCTGGGAATTCTGGAGGACACAGCCATCATCATCAGCGCGGATCACGGCGAGAACCTAGGCGAACTGAATGTTTGGGGCGACCACCAGACTGCTGATGAGCACTGCAGCCACATCCCCATGGTGATCAGGTGGCCGGGGGTGACAGATCACAGAGCTGGACAGGATGTTGATGGTCTGCTGTATCACCTCGATCTTCCACCGACAATTCTTGGACTGTTAGGCGGGAAGGCTCCGGATGAATGGAATGGCAAGGACTACTCTGGCGAGCTGCTTCGAGGCGGAGATGTGGGGCGTGAGTCAGTTGTCATCAGTCAAGGTGCGTGGAGCTGTCAGCGGCCAGTTCGGTGGCTCAATTGGCTGCTGATTCGAACCTATCACACAGGAATGAAGGAGTTTCCTGCCTACATGCTGTTCGACATCGACGCTGACCCGCACGAGACGGAAAACCTTGCAGAACAGCACCCTGATCTCGTTGGCCAAGGACTCAAATACATGGATGAGTGGATGCGAGACCGCATGGAAGAGTCCGAAAAAGGCGATCCCTTCCACATCGTGATCCAGGAAGGTGGTCCTCTCCATGCGCGATTCCCTAGCGAAATGTGGACTAATTACTGTGAGCGCCTCCGGAATTCGGGCCGAGAGGAGCACGCGGATTGGCTGATGGCGAATGGCGGTAGGCCGAGGGACTAGCGACCGCAGCCGCAAAAACCCGCCCAGGTACAATCTGTTCACTTGAAGCGCGTCTTTTGGCGCGTCAACCTGCCGCTTGATGCGGCCATGACACACGAGGAATTTGTAGTGGCGAAAACAGCCAAAGCACCAAACACAGAACTGTCCGAATCAACGGACACATTGATGGCCCTCTATCGGCAGATGGTCTTCATCCGGAGATTCGAGGAGAAGTGCAACTTCGCCTACCGCCAAGGAAAGGTTGGCGGGTACATGCATACCTGCATCGGCATGGAGGCCACCTCAATCGGCTTCAATGATGTCATCCGGGTTGGCTATGACAACGTCATTACTGCTTACCGTGACCACGCACAGCCTCTTTTGATGGGCAGTGATCCGGTCAAGGTGATGTCCGAGGTTATGGGCCGCTCTGGCGGCTACAGCCGCGGCAAGGGCGGCTCGATGCATATCTACGATCTGGAACGAAGGTTCTGGGGCGGCTGGGGAATCGTCGGCGGGCACATCGCTCCCGGCGCTGGTCTGGCATTTGCCTCTAAGTACCGTGGTGAGGATCGCGTGACGATCAACTACATCGGTGACGGAGCTGCAAACCAGGGCGTCTTCTTTGAGACGCTCAACATGGCAGGACTCTGGGATATTCCATGCATCTTTGCCATCGAGAACAACGAGGTCGCGATGGGCACTCGGCTTGAGTACCACGCTGCCGACACTGAACTTTGGAAGCGCGGCGTGCCGTTCGGCATCAAGAGCGAACGGATTGACGGAATGGACGTCCTGCAGGTTCGAAAGGACGCCAAGCGAATCGTCGACTGGGTTCGTGAAAACCAGAAGCCGTACCTCGTTGAGATCATGAATTACCGCTACTCCGGCCACGGTGCTGCGGACAACGACAGACAGCTCTACAGAACCAAGGAAGAGGAGGCTGTTGCTTGGGAGCGCGATCCACTCGCCCGATTGATGAAGAAGATCATCGAAGTCGGCGGCGCAACAGAGTCTGAGCTCGAAGCTATCGACGAAGAGTTGACGGACAAGGTCGACGCGATTTACGAAGAGGCGGACGCCTCGCCATTCCCAGATCCATCTGAGGTCTATGACCATGTCTACACCGACATGGATCCGGAGAAGGGCCACTAATCATGCCAGTTGAAACAAATTACCGAGACGCAATCAGCCGAGCAATCATCGAAGAGATGGATCGGGATGAAGAA
>JALGYA010000307.1 GCA_029824475.1 Fimbriimonadia bacterium
GAGCCGCAGGTCTCCAACACCCTGCCTTCTGGAAGCCTGGACTTTCAGAGCAAAGGAGTCCGCCTGGTCTGTGGACACCGCCTTGCCTGCACTTAAAAAGAACAGTCCGGTCCAGCGATCGGCGTCCTGACCGGCATTCGCCGATCCGGCAGCAGCAATAAGAAAAAGAGCGCAGAGCCTCTTGGCCATGCGCTCGATTATAACGGTCTGTCGGTTCAGTCTGTGGTCGTGATCCCCACTTTTTCACCGAACGTGAATCTGCCGTTCTCATAGTCCACGCTGACGCTCTGACCATCCCGAACCTCGCCGGACAGGATCGCCTTCGAGAGCGGATTCATCAGCTCCTTCTGGATCGCCCGCTTCAGCGGCCTTGCGCCGAACGCCGGGTCGAAGCCTTCACCCGCGAGCTGGGTCATCGCTTCGTCGGTCAAGCTCAGGTCGATCTCTCTCTCAGCGAGCCGTGCACGGAGGTGCTGGAGCTGGATGCCTACGATCGCCTTGATCTCTGAAGCGCCAAGTGGTCTGAACACAACGGTGTCGTCCAGCCTGTTCAAGAACTCTGGCCGGAAGAACGCGTGCAGTTCTCCCAGCACACGCTGCTTGATTTCATCAAACTGCTCCGTCGAGAGCACGCCTTCTCCGTAGTGGTGCGACCCGATGTTGCTGGTCATGATGACCACGGTGTTCTTGAAGTCAACTGTTCGCCCATGGCTGTCCGTGAGGCGTCCATCATCGAGCAGCTGAAGCAGGATGTTGTAGACCTCGGGGTGGGCCTTCTCCATTTCGTCCAGCAGAATCACGGAGTATGGCTTGCGCCTGACGGCCTCGGTCAGCTGCCCGCCTTCTTCATATCCTACGTAGCCTGGAGGGGCACCGATCAGCCGCGCTACCGCGTGCTTCTCGCTGTACTCCGACATATCGATCCGGATGAGAGCCTTCTCATCGCCGAACATCTGCTCTGCTAGAGCCTTAGCTGTCTCGGTCTTACCAACCCCCGTTGGTCCAAGGAATAGGAAGGACCCGATCGGCCGGTTTGGATCTGAGAGTCCTGACCGGCTGCGACGGATAGCGTCACCGAGCAGCGTGAGCGAGTCGTCTTGTCCGATAACGCGCTGCCTGAGCTTGTCTTCTAAGTGGAGAAGCTTCTGCATCTCGCCCTGAAGCAGCTTGGAGACCGGGATTCCAGTCCACCGGGCCACGATCTCTGCGATGTCTTCGTCATCGACCTGCTCCTTGAGCAGGCGCGAGCCGCCGTCAAGCTCTTCAAGCTTGGCGGTCTCTTCTTCAAGTTGTTTGGCCAGGCCGGGGATCTTGCCGTGCTGAATTTCTGCTGCCTTGGTCCAGTCGGCGTCTCTTTCAGCCTGCTCCAGTTCAGTGCCGAGCTCTTCGATCTGCTGCTTCAAGTCGCGCAGCTGCTGGATTTTGGACTTCTCATCTTCCCAGCGTGCTCTCAGGGCGGAAGCCTCTTCAGTCAGCTCCGCCAGGCCCTTCTCAGCCTCTTTCAGCCGCTCTTTGCTGGCTTTGTCGTCCTCACGCTTTAGTGCCTCGCGGTCGATTTCGAGCTGCCGCATCTGGCGCTCGACTGTGTCGAGCTCCGTCGGGACGGAGTCGATCTCGATCTTGAGGCGGCTGGCCGCCTCGTCAACAAGATCGATCGCTTTGTCTGGCAGGAATCTGTCCGAGATGTAGCGGTTGCTCAGCGTTGCCGCAGCCACGATTGCTGAGTCGCTGATCTTGACGGCGTGGTGGATTTCGTAGCGCTCTTTCAGGCCTCGCAGAATTGAGATCGTCTCATCGACCGTAGGCTCGTCGACGAGGACATTCTGGAATCGGCGCTCAAGCGCCTTGTCCTTTTCGATGTTCTGCCTATACTCATTGAGCGTGGTTGCGCCAATACAGCGCAGCTCGCCCCGGGCGAGCATCGGCTTGAGCATGTTGGCAGCGTCCATTGAGCCCTCGGCCTTGCCAGCCCCGACAAGCGTGTGCATCTCATCAATAAAGAGGATTATCCCGCCGTCAGATTTCTTGACTTCGTCAAGCACGGCCAGCAGCCGTTCTTCAAATTCGCCGCGGTACTTTGCGCCAGCAACGAGTGCACCCATATCGAGGCCCACTAGTCGCTTGTGCTTCAGCCCTTCAGGAACATCACCTTTAACAATCCGCTGGGCGAGTCCCTCGACCACGGCGGTTTTGCCCACGCCGGGCTCGCCGATGAGGACAGGGTTATTCTTGGTCCGACGGCTCAAGACCTGGATGGCCCGGCGGATCTCCTGATCTCGTCCGATCACCGGGTCGAGCTTTCCGTCTCGGGCTTTCTGTGTGAGGTCGTCACCATACTTCTCAAGCGCACGGAAGGTCGACTCCGCCTGCGGGTCGGTTATTTTCGCCCCGCCACGAATCTCCTCGATCGCTTCCTTAAGTTCTTTCTTGGTGACGCCGCCAGAATTCAGCGATTTGCCGGCTGATCCCTTGTCGTCACAAAGGGCGAGGAGTATGTGCTCGGTGGAGACGTACTCGTCCTCCATCTTGCTGGCCTCTTTGAACGCCTGGTTAAATACTGTGGTTGTGCGGCCGCCGATCGTGGAGCCGTGCTGCGCATCGCCTCC
>JALGYA010000308.1 GCA_029824475.1 Fimbriimonadia bacterium
CCCGAACTAGGTTCCAATTGACCTTCCAGACGTGGACATCGACGTCGTGCTTCTTGCTTGCGGCCACTATCTCCGTAATCCGGTCGCCTGTTTTCGCCAGGTCCGCTGCCCGCGGCAGAACATCGCTCTCGTAATACGCGATCCCGCCCCACAGCATGTTTGGCAAGATCATGTTGAACCCTGCGTCCGCGACCTCGCCCAGCACCTCATCCCAGCTCTTGCCGGGAACACCCTGTGCCGAGTGGCACCATAGCGCCCGCATCTCGTTCGCTTTCGGCTCCTGGGCCGCTCCATAGGCGGCGACAAGCGCATTCCGGGCCTCTTGGGCGACGGTCACAGCATCGGCATGCTGCCCATCCCTCACCTTTGACCGAGCGAGTTTGAGGCCAGCTGCCGCGGCGGCAGCCTGCGTATGACCCTCCTGACTAGAGCTGGCGAGAATAGCGTCGCTGGCGTCTTTGAACGACCGATACTCGCCCACTTCTTCAAGGCGGGTGATGGCAGCCTGGGCCGCTGCCTCCCAGATGCTTGGATCGAAGTGGCCGATCAGCGCCCGCATCATCTGCCGCTTGGCCTCCAGGTCATCCGTCAGCAGGATATGGCTCAAATACGCACCTGCATCTGAGATTAGGAGAGCTGCGTGCCCCGTCGACCCGCCCCGGCTGTCGCGCCACGACGCGAGGACCCTGGCGCCTTTATCCTTGGGCGTGGCCGTGCTGATGTTCCACGATGCTTGGGCTGTGGATGCCGGCATGCCGACGATCTTCTCTTCGCCGAATACGATGCTGGAAAACTCCGCTTCCCTGCTCGGCCGAGTGTGCCGACCAGGCTCGAATCCAATCGCATTAAGCAGCCCGCGATTCGAGCTGAAGAATGTCAGAACTCTGCCGCCTTCGGCGATGAACTTCTCAATCTCAGAGACCTCGGCGGCGGTCACGTGGGGGTTGAACGGAAACACAGCCACAGTCCGGCCGGCAAGCGCGCCTTCCTCAACGTCGTGATCTGAGATCGGCACTGCTGTCACACCTGCTCCATCGAGCACTTTCAGCATGGAATCAGTCTGCGATTCAACCGTCCTGCGATTGGCATCTCCCACCGGCGTGCGAGAGCCGAATACCACGACAACAGGTTCAAATCTGCGCCTAATGCTCTCGATTGCGACGGTGGTAGACCCTTCTTTCGCCTTCCATGGAGAGAGCCGAATTGTGGAGATACTCCCCCAACCTTCAACCTCACCCTGAGGACGAAAATCGACTCGATTCAGAACGTATTCGTGCCAGCCTTCAACCGGAGTCGCGTGCGCCGAATACCACCCTGAGCCGCTGCCAAAGTAGAGGGTTAACCCGCTGACAAAAGCAGCATCTTCTATGTACATCCGGAAGATAATCTGGTCGGCTTTTCTCAGGTCAAGGTCGACCTTTCGATCCCAATAAGAGCGTGTACCCGCACCCTCTTTTACCAGCGGGAGCTGCACACCGCGACGCCCTGCGAACGCATCTCTTCTAGAGATCATAGGAGGGGTGTTTGCAAGCGGACGCCATACCGCCTGAATCTGAGGGTCAGACGCATAGCGGAAGGCGTCGATCAGGGTCTCCTTCCCTTGAACGGGGGACGATACTAGCGTCAACGAGAGAGCAATGAGTCCGACCATGGTGCCGACTTCATTGTAACCCGACTAGCCCTTATCGGTCAGCTCAATCATCGCCTCAGCGAACGCTGTTCCCGCCCTTGCAAAAAACAGCGGGCTGCCAAGGTAGTGGTAGGGACGGTCGTCACCAAACTGCCGCCACTTCTCGACATCCGCCTGCCAACCGCCCGGCCCGGAGAAGATCGCATCTGCCTCCATGTCGTATAGCGGCGCCGTCCGTACGCACGTCACATTGCCCTTGAAGGCTGATAGGAGAGCCACATCCGTCTGGGCTTGTCTAATCCGACCTGCTGGTGTCAGCTCTCCGGTCTTGTCTGTCGGGTAGACGCCTTTCTTATCCGCATCCTGCCCCATCTGGCCGATCACAAACGGCATGTCTCCCCACTCAGACCGGGCGTCCTCAATGAACACTTTCATGTTTCTTAAGTAGTTGTTGTGATACGTATCGTGGAACTGATCGTTGAACCCCTGGAACCAGACAAACCCTGCGATTTCGTAGCCTTGATCTTCATACGAAGGATGATTAGTTTTGATGCTGGCTAAAGCACCGTTGACTTCGGCCCGCATGAGCTCGTAGAACTCACCGTGCGTCTTCTTGATCTCTTCAATCGGCTTCTCCTCTGCTGAGGCGATGGCTTCGCATTCAGCTTCGGTATCGCGTAAGCTCGGTGGCAGGAAGCCACGGCCTAATGCCTTTCCTCCCCATGCCGTCTTGATGATCAGCACCTGCTCTTCATACTTGTCTCCCATGATGTGCCCGAAGTTGACTTCGGGGCCAAAGGCGTCTTTGCGGTCGCTGTATCCGACACCGATATCGCCATGCTTGCCGTGGAAGTCGATCCACACATCAGGGCGCGTCGACCAGCTGTATACGGGCTTCTTCGGGTCCGCTTTGATCGAGTCTTGGTAGGTCTTCGTGAAGGCCTCATGGTCGCCGTCTTTGAT
>JALGYA010000309.1 GCA_029824475.1 Fimbriimonadia bacterium
GTAGGCCATCGTGAACACGACGCCCACGAACATCCTGTTCGCGCTGGGCCCCGAGGCTGTTCCCATCGAGTCCCCGCAACCGATTCGCAGGATGACATCCATTTCCTGACAAGGGCGAGGCATCGGAAACGTGTGCTTGATGATGTCTGTGACCTCATTTGCGAAAGGCCACATCAGTCCGCCCACGAGCGCTCCGACGCGTGTCGCAGGCTTCCAGGCCAGCCAAACGATCAGCGCGAGCAGCACAATCCGAACGGGCCACTCATCGATGCCCTGGCTCAGAAATTTGTAGAAGGGGGACCACGAATCCGACCAGCCGTTAATTCCGTAAAACAGATCGCGGTCCAGCGAATTCATCGCATGAGTTTACACGGAGTCGCCGGAGGCATAATTACAGAATGTCAGACCTGATCAAGCAGGGCGCATATGGCGCGGTTGTTGGAGCGACGGTGGGAGCGCCTCTCAAGGGGCAGAGGCTCTACCGTAAAATCTCGTTTTACGACCCCATTCCAGTCCGGATGGCCGCGTCTGACACACTCGACGCCTGGGCGGCCTTCAGCGGTCATCTAAGCTCTGGCGGCACCATTGATGGCATCGGGCAGGCCCTAGCGGACAACTGGTCCTCCTGGACCGAAGAGACGGCATTCGGGCTGGCGAACATCAATGCCGGGATTCCAGCACCGATGTCTGGCGCGCATAGAAATCCTCTGGGCGGTGGTTCGAGAGCGTTTGGACGCGCAGCTTATTGGGGTCTGGCATTTCATGGCAGGCCTGATGAGGCGGCTGAATGGGCGTTCCGTGATGCTTCAATGGATCACAGCGAAGCTGGAGCTTGGCTGCCAGCAGCTGTCGCGCGGATGATAGCGTGTGCTCAGCCAGGACGCTCGGTTTCGTGGGTATTGCGGGCTGGGACGGCGGTCATCCCGAAGGGCTGCCGAAGTCTGGCGGCGCTGCCGATGCTTTTGGACTGTGCTGCTTCGTTTGACGGAGCGAGCAAGGCACGGAACAGTCTTCCTATTCAGTTTGCTTTTCGGTCTGAGTCCGAGGCATTCGCCACGTTCTCGTGGATCGTCACAGCGCTTGTAATCGGCGACGGCGCATTTGACAAAACCGTTTTGGCTGCCGCGTCTTTAGGTGGAGAGGCCGACCAGGTCGGCATCTGTGCAGGCGTGCTCGGCGCGCTTCTCTCAGGCGAGACTCCGGATGAGTGGCTCAAGCCATTGGGCCGCAATTATGCGGCGTCTACTTCCCTGCGGAACATCGATCCTCCACCAACCATCAAGCAGTTCACTGACCTCGCCGTAGATGCATTCAAAGCGCATGGCGGCGAGCTGGTTGACCAGTTTGAAGAGACGCTCGTAGTCGAGCCGGTCATAGAAGAGCCAGTGGTTGAAGAGCCAGTGGTTGAAGAGCCAGTGGTTGAAGAGCCCGAGGTTGAGGAGTCAGCAGCTGACGAGCCAGAGCCTGAAGAGTCGGAACCTGAAAGCGTGGAGTCTCCAGAAACTGCCGCCGAAGACCACGAAGCGGACGCTGAAGCGGCTCCTGAAGAGCCTGAAGCTGACAGAACGGAAGAGACCGCGGCTGAAGAAGTAGCTGACGAACCAGAACCAGAACCGGAACCCGAGCCGGAGCGAGTGCTTCTTCCACCACCTGCCCCGAGCAGCCATCTGATGGGCCAGATCGCAGCAATCCCGACCAGGTCCTCACAGGACGCTGGTGGTTACGGGATCGAAGTTCGATACCTCTCCAAACTCCCTCTCGACATCGATTCCCCCTTGGAAATCGGCATCGCCTTCCATTCCCGATCCGAAGATGAGAAGCGCCTTAAACCGAGGCTTGAAGCCCCGGAAGGCTGGAAAGCCGCCGATCGACTGCAGGAATTCAGACTCGCTCCAGGGGCCGAATCAGTCTTCCCTGCTGTGCTGCAGCCGCCCAAGGACTACAGCGGCCTTGCCGGCTCATTTTGGGTCGTATCTGGCAGAGCCAAGCCGGAGTACGCGATCCCTGGCAGCCAGCTGTGGTACATCACGGGCCCGTTCGACAACACAGAAGGCAAAGGCTTCGACTACAACTATCCCGCCGAGCGGATCCAGAACCTGAAGGAGATCTACAACGGCCGAAGCGGCCTCGCCGCCAAGTGGGAGCCGCTGTGGGGCGATGGGCGCACATTTGACCTGGAAGAGATGTTCAACACGGGTCCTGGCGCTGCTCATCTCTGGGCGAAGCTCAAGTTCCCTAAGTCAGGCAGGTTCAGAATCTGCTGCGCGGCTTCGACCGGCGCAGTGGTCTGGGTCGATGGCAAGCGAATCATCCGGTATCACCACGAACAGCAGCCTTGGCCGACAATGGATGATCCGTTCGAAGGCGAATTCACAACCAACGGCGAGTCGATCGTGATGATCAAAATCCTGCGCAACAGGACGCCTCTGGAGCCGGTGACGGTCTACTTCTTAGATGAAGACGGCCACCCGGTCGATCCGATCGCCTGGCTTGAAATGGACAGTTGATCGACTTCGCTGAGTTCATTGCAAACAGGATATGGGGAGCAATGATCTGGTTCTTGCGTCGGCCGCGCATCAAGCGGTG
>JALGYA010000094.1 GCA_029824475.1 Fimbriimonadia bacterium
GGACCTGACGATTGATGTTACGAACTCCGGCGAAGGGCCGACTGCGATTGCGGCAGACGCGATCGTCCTGGACATCGCGATTCCGCTCGGATCTTTCGATGGATCCCGGCCTCGTAACGTCCTCGAAGTCCAGACGGGCGCCAAGACGCCTGAAGGGTTTATCGAAACAGACCGCCGCGATGCTGACTGCCTGAGGGTGTTCCTTCCAGGCCTCACTGCTGATCAGACAACGAAGGTCGGCCCGATTTTTCTCTCTTCAGTTCCTGAAACAGGGAGTACTATTCAGTGGGAGCTGCTTCACCAAGATGGCATGAGATCCTCATCTGGAGAGATAGCCTTAGCAGCGTCCGGAGAGCCTGAATGAAGAGGAGCACAGCTCGGTTTCTGATAGGATCGGCCTTGACGATCGGAGGGGTCGTTGCGTACGCCTGTTTTGGTGGCTTGACCTCGTCAATTCACTTCTACTCTGGATCCTGGGGGTACAGAGACAGGGACAGGGAGCATTTTGTGGACTTTGGAAGGGTTCCGCATGCAGACATGGTCCCTAGAATGAGCCATGAGATGGCCCGATCAGGGAGCATCGATTACGATGCGCGTCGCGGCGAATACTTAGCTCACGTGGAGCACGTAAAGCTGGTCATCGCCCGTGCGAGAAACCTAGAAGTTGCAGGACGGTACGCCAAGAGCCTGGAGGCCTTCGAGAGCGTCGCAGACACAGATGCACTTAAGTCCTTTGTCAGAGACCGTCGCGAAGTGCTGAGAGGTCGGTCAGGTCGTCCCGCCGGGAGTCTTGCCGTCTATCTTCGCTCCCGCTACATCCTTGAGTTCTGGCCTGAATCAAGCCATGATGCGGCAGTCAGGCACCTTGAAGCGATCAAGAATGATACGGCTCTGGAAGCGAACGTGGCCTATGCGCTTGTCGGTGCCACAGCCTCGGCTAGACGGGACCTGGTGAACGGCTACGCGGATGTCGCCGCCCGCTTCCCAAACCACATTCGTGGGCAATCAGCTGCGATTATGGTCGGGATAAATGCGCTCTCAACAGGCTCTAAGAGGCCCAGCTCAGAAGTTGAACTTCAAGGAAAAGCTGCTCTCGAGCAGCTTCTCCAAGAGCATCCTGATACGCCCTTCCGATACGTTGCGCTAGGATGGCTTGGCAGGTGGCACTATCTGCAGGAGGACCACGAGTCAGCACTTGAATTCTATCTCCAACAGATCGACGCGTCCGGCGATGACGCTGGGCGCATCAAAGCGCTCGCCTCAGCGGCTGTAGTCTATGAGCGGATGGGAGCGGCGTCTCTTCATGTCGAATCTCACCTTCGCCAGAAGGTGATAGCAGAGACCGCAGGGCTGCGTTTTCGATTTGGACCAGAACTGCACGCATCATTTCGTAAGCTCAGTCCAGATGACATCGAAGCCCTCAGCAAAATGCTTCGCACTGACGCAGAACTTCTCGAAGCATATCTAGAGTTCAGAATTGAGGAGACCCACCTCAGTCGTACGGCTGAGTCGGACCTTCGTGAATTCGCTTCGTCGGCCGTCCGAAAGCTGCCGAACGCAGGTGCAGGGCTCTTGGCGCGGATTGCGCAGCTCAACTACAACGCCGGGGAGTATGCCAACGCCCAAGAAGTGGCTCGTCGAGTGATCAGGCTGAGCCCTCATTCGCTGGAAGGTTTCAGGTCTCGTTATGTGCTCGCTTCATCGCTCAACAAATTAGGCTTAGCCGACCAGGGAATTGCGCAGTACAGAAAGCTTCTCGCGCACGACCTCCCCGACTGGCTTGCACATGGAACGAAAGAGGCTCTTGCCATTTTACATGAGCGTCAAGGAGACCTTGTGTCAGCGTTTCAGCTCTACTCCGAACTTGATTACGAGCAGGATATGGCTTTCCTTGCCGACGCCAAGATGACCCCGCACCAGTTGGCCCGCGCCAGGAAGAGCGTGCCCGATGGGGAGCTTCACGACATTCTGCACTTCACCCTCGGGATGCGCTACCTCCGCAGCGATGAGTACGCCAAGGCGAGGCGTGAGTTCCTTGCCGTGCCTGCGCAAACTCGAGCCTACGGAGGGCTCTCTAAGGAGGAGTTTGATGAAATTCGGGTGTATGCCGTGGAATTGAATGAGATGACGCCGATTGAATCCGTCGATGATCTTGCAAGTCTCGATAGAGCAGTCCGAAACGCTCGCGGTAGTGATGCAAAGGCGCAGGCCTTGTACGACAAGGCTGCGTATATTTACAGTCATCGCAATCTTCTCTACTACAGCCCTGGCCTCTGGCGGACAAACCGCAGCGTTCTCTTCGATATCTACTGGTCGGAAGACATGAACGACGGCGGAGATATCGCTGAGCGAGACAATCACTTCGACGAACACGAATGTCTCGCCCATTCGATGCGGATCTGCCAGAAGATAATCGACAAGTACCCTGAGAGTGAGGTCCGCCCCCAAGCGCTCTATACCGGCGCCCTTTCAGCATGGCAAGTCAGTGACCTCAATGAAGTGTGGCGCAGAAGGGCGGCTCCGCTGCGGGAGCAGGCTGTCGCCTGGCTGGATGAACTGGCCCAAGAGTATCCAAACCACGAGCTGGCCGAGGACGCCGCAAAGTACGCCAGAGCCTTCAAGGCTGAGGACCACTTCAGGTTTTGAGCCGGGAGTTGGGTCTTGACAACTGGATTAGGTGATCTGAATCACACTCGATTGGCGGGACATCTGCTTAACTCTTGGCGCAGCCCGCTATGAACACCTCCGCGTTATTCGCCCTCATCCCATGCATGCTGTTTCTGGCGGTGCCGGCTGCGGCCCAACTGCAGGCACCTGATCGAGGCTTCATCAGCTCCCAGCCCGCGACCACCTGGGAGGAGGGGCTGATTACAGGCAACGGGACGATCGGGGCGAACGTGTTTGGCCGCCCGCTCGATGAGACCGTCATATTCACGCACGAGCGGATGTTCATGCCACAGGGACTGCCGACTGTGCCGCCGGACAACGGGGCGCGAATAGGCGAGATCCGCGACCTGATCGCCGAGGGTAAGTACAAGGAGGCGACAGGTCTGGCCTTTGAGTTCTCTGGTCAACGTGGGTTCATGTATCCGGATCCCTTCGTGCCGGTATTCGATTTGAGAATCGAGATGGTCGGTGACGAGCAGGAGAGCTACAGCAGATCTGTGAACTTCGAGACCGGCGAGACCACCGTCGCATGGACCGACAAGTACGGTCGGCACGAGCGGAAGCTTTTCGTCTCCCGCGCGGCGGGCATCGCCGTGATGCGCATGAAAGCGCCGGAAGGGCGCGTCAGCTTCAAGGCATCACTCAGCCCCCGCAGCCTGAGCGACAAGCTGGATGAAAAGACGATCAACGACTCCAACAACAGGTTCCTCTCGAATGTCAAGGATATTGAGACCGAGGCTAAAGGCTCGAACATCACCTGGAAGAACGGATTCACCAACGCCTACGAGGGCAGCATCCAGACGATGGAGGGTGCCGTACGGGTCATTGCTGAAGGCGGGCAGGTCAGCACCAACGGGGATGCCGTCATCGTGCTGAGCGCGGATGAAGCGACGCTGCTGATCGATATCGAGCCCGTTTACGAGCCGGGCGGCAGCGCGAGCATCGACCTTTCGACAGACAAGACCTACGATGAACTCTTGGCCGAGCACGTGGCCATCCATGGCGAGATGTTCAATCGGGTCAAGCTCGACCTCGGCGGAGACGAACACGAGAAGACAACCGAAGAACTGCTGGCAGCGACCTCAAGCGAGAACCTGAACCGCACGCTCATCGAGAAGGAGTTCGATGCGGGCCGCTACAACATCATCTGCGCAACCGGCGAGCTCCCGCCGGTTCTGCAGGGTGTCTGGGGCGGCACCTATGTGCCTGGCTGGGCGAGCGATTACACGCACAACGGCAACGTGCCCTCGGCCATCGCCTCGATGCTCATGGGCAACACGCCTGAGCTGATGCTCGCCTACACCTCCTACATCGAATCGATCGTGCCGGGGATGGAGACGAGCGCTCAAAACATCTTTGGCGCGAGGGGTGTAGTTCTGCCTTCAAGGTCTACCACCCTTGGTTACAATAACGCGGTCGCGCCCAACTTCGCGGGCGGATTCTGGGTGGGTGGTGCTTCGTGGGCGGCGCACTTTTTCTACGACTACTACCTTTACACCGGCGATAAAGAGTTTTTGAGGGATCATGCGCTGCCGTTTATGGAGAAGGCTGCGCTCTTTTTTGAGGACTACTTATATGAAGGCCCGGATGGGAAGCTGATGTTCTCGCCGACGCAGTCGCCAGAGAACACTCCCGGCAACACAGATTCACAGGGCTCATTCAACGCGACCAGTGAGATCGCGATGGCGAAGGAGCTGCTGCAGAACGTGATTTTGGCGTCCCGAGAGCTCGGCGTGAACGCCGAGAAGATCCCTGTCTGGACGGCAATGCTCGACAAGATGCCGCCGTATCTGATCGCCGAAAATGGAGCGGTCAAGGAGTGGTCGACGCCGCTGCTCGATGACCAGCTCGGGCACCGGCACTCCTCGCAGCTCTACGCTCTGTTCGACGGGATGCCTCCTGAGATCGCTTCTGATCCTGAGCTGAGAGATGCGTTCAAAAAGGTGATCGAGATCAAGCTCGACCGGCATTGGAAGGAGAGCTCCGGATTCATGTCATTTGGGGTCGTTCAGCTTGGATTAGTGGCTGCATCGCTGGGTGAATCGGAGCTGGCGCACGGCTGCCTGGTCCACCTGGTCAACCGCTACTGGCTCAATAATCTGGCTTCGATGCACAACCACAAGTCGCTGTTCAACATGGACATCAGCGGCGGAATGCCGGCGGTGATCATCAAGATGCTGGTCGCCTCTGAGCCAGGCCGGATCGACCTGCTGGCCGCTCTGCCCGAGCAGTGGAGTGAAGGGGCGATTGAGGGGGTTCTCTGTCGTGGTCAGATCGAGATCAAGCGTCTGGAATGGAAGGGCGGCAAAGTCTCGGCGGTTCTGGTCTCGGGCAAGGACCAGGTTGTTAGCATACGGGCTGGGGATGGTGATTCGGTCAGAGTTGAGCTGAAGAAGGGCGAGGCGACGAAGCTCGAACTTAGCACGTAGTGCAAGGGATCGAAGGCACTCGGCTGGCAGAACCAGGCGAGGGTTTGCCATGCTAGGTCACAGAGATCAGCGTGGATCAGATGAGCGGAAATCAGGCACAGGAGCATCGATGGCTCCAATATGCGTCGGAGGTCAGGGCGGGGGAGCATCCCGACTTTGGCGACCAGTGGCAATCCTTCAATGAGGTCTATCAAGACTGGCGTGATGAAGACGGCCCGCCGCCAGCTTGGCTGCCGGACGGACGGGACTCAAACTTAGCCCGATTCATGGCCGACAAGGGCATCGGCGACTACCGCGAGTTCCACGCCTGGACAACCGAGAACCGAGCCGAATTCTGGGGTGAGGTGATCGACCGGCTGGGAATCGTATTCGATAAGAAACCATCCCAAAACCTAGATGAAACCAACGGCGCGGCCGATCCCGTGTGGCTACCGGGAGCAAAGCTCAACATCGCCGACTCGTGCTTCGAATCCGACCCTGATGCCCCAGCGATCATCACCGGCCAAGAGGGCACGGACCAGCTCAAAACAACCACGCAATCTGAGCTTAAGCAGCTTGCGTCAAGAGTCGCAAACGGCCTCAAAGAACAGGGCTTCAAACCGGGCGACGCCATCGCCCTCTACATGCCGATGACCGCCGAGTGCGTTGCCGCCTACCTCGGCATCGTGATGGCGGGGTGCCGCGTCGTCAGCATCGCCGACAGCTTCAGCGCCTCCGAACTGCAAAAGAGACTTGAGATCGCCGATGCCAAGGGCATCGTCACGGTCGATGTCCAGACCAGGGGCGGGAAGGCGATCCCGATGTACGCCAAGGTGATCGAGGCAGACGGACCCCTGGCGATCATCATAAAAGAAGACCCCGGAACAGAGCTCAGCAAAAGATCAGGCGACCTCCTCTGGCAAGACTTCCTAAGCGACAACACCGCCTGCAAAACACAAGAAGCAGACCCCTACGACTGCATCAATATCCTCTTTTCATCCGGCACAACCGGCACGCCCAAGGCGATCCCGTGGACGCACCTCACCCCCACCAAGTGCGCGATGGACGGGATGCTGCACCAGGACATCCACCCAGGTGACGTCGTCGCCTGGCCGACGAACATCGGCTGGATGATGGGCCCGTGGCTGATCTTCGCTGCGCTGATCAACAGGGCGACGATCGCGCTCTACGAAGGCATCCCCACCGGCCCCCGATTCACCAGGTTTATCCAGGACGCCCAGGTCACCATGCTCGGCGTCGTCCCCGCTCTGGTCCGCGCCTGGCGCTCCTCGGACGCCATGACAGGCATCAACTGGAGCCAGATAAGAACCTTCAGTTCTACCGGCGAGCCATCAAACCGAGAGGACTACCTCTGGCTGATGAGCCAGGCTGGCTACACGGCCCCGGTCATCGAATACTTGGGGGGTACCGAAATTGGCGGTGGCCACCTCACGGGAACCGTCGTCCAGCCAGCTTCCCCTGCCGCTTTTTCAACCCTTGCCCTCGGGCTAGACGCAGTCCTCCTCGATGAAAATAGCACTCAAATAGAAGGAGCTGGAATGGGTGAGCTCTATCTAATCCCACCCTCCATCGGCCTCTCCCAGTCCGTTCTCAATCGAGATCACCACGAGATTTACTACAAAGACTGCCCTGAGCTGGAAGGCAAAACGCTAAGACGCCATGGTGACGAGATCATGCGGCTGCACCAGGGTTATTGGCGCGCCCAGGGCCGCGCCGACGACACGATGAACCTCGGCGGCATCAAAGTCAGCTCACTCGAATTGGAGCGGGAGCTCAACACCCACCCAGCGGTCTACGAGGCAGCAGCAGTGGCCGTTCAGCCGGGCGGGGAAGGGGCAGAGCAGCTAGTCGTCTTCGCCGTTCTCAGAGGCACAGAACCAGAAGACCTCAAGCGAGAACTGGGCAGGATCATCGCCAAGCAGCTCAATCCTCTGTTCAAGATCTCCGACGTTGTGGTCGTGGAATCGCTCCCCAGAACAGCCTCAAACAAGCTCATGCGACGCGTGCTGCGAAAGCAGTACGGCACATAGGAACTGGCAATTCTCCAAGGAACAGTTTGCCTGCTCAACACGTCGCTATACCATGAGTTGGCGCCATCAGCGCCTCAACTGGATGACTGCCATGAACTCACGCATCAAGAAAGTTCTCACCGCTGGGGTAGGCGCCGCCTGCTTCGCAACAATCATCTCCTGCGGGGGATCTGTGCTCAATTTTGGAGGAGATTCAGCTCTTGCCAACTCTGCCTGGGCGAAATTCAGGGGCGGAACCAAAAACACAGGCCAGTCGAGCGGGTCCGGCGCGGCCGGCATTGTCGATTGGACCGCCACCACTGCAGACGATATCGAATCCTCCCCTGCGATCGGTCCAGACGGCTACATCTTTGTCGGATCGAACGATGACAAGCTCTACTGTTTGAATCCGAACACCGGCGCTGAAATCTGGTCTTTCTCCGCGACGGGGGACATCTCCTCCTCCCCTGCCATCGGCGCCAACGACATCGTCTATGTCGGTTCCCGCGACGACAAGGTCTATGCAGTCAATCGGATGACCGGAGCGATGATCTGGTCGTACACGACCAGCGGTGACGTAGTCTCCTCGCCAACCATGGGTGAAGACGCACGCATCTACGTCGGCTCCGAAGACGGGAAGCTGTACTGCCTTGATGCGGCTACCGGAGCGTTCGTCTGGTCATTCGATACTGGCGGGGCAATCGAGAATTCGCCTGCTATCGGCAACACCGGCAACATCTATATCGGCTCCAGCACAGGCAAGGTTCATGCGATCGATCGACCGACGGGGCTTGAGATTTGGAATTACACGACAGGCGGAGAAGTCGATTCATCCATCTGCGTAGCTGATGACGAGACGATCTTCTTCGGATCGGACGATGACAGGATGTACTCCCTGAACGGGTTCACGGGCGGATTCCTCTGGAGTTACGACACCGGCGAGGACATCAAGTCATCCCCGGCCTTGGCCACCAACGGAAAGCTCTATTTCGGGTCAGATGGGGATGACCTGTTCTGCCTCGATTCGGCATCCGGCACAGTTCTCTGGGTCTTCTCAACTGGCTCCGACATACGCAGCTCTCCTGCCCTCGATTCTGACGGCGTTGTCTACGTGGGCTCGCAGGACAATAAGGTCTATGCGATCAATGCAAACACCGGCGCGTTTATCTGGTCTGTCACGACCGGTGACGACGTCGATTCGTCTGTGACGATCGCTGGCAACGGCAAGCTCTACTTCGGCTCTGACGACGACAAGATCTACGGAATCGACTGAGCTGGTTCCGAAGGCATTTCCTCACTGTTTCGGTGATAGAATGCCTTCGGATTCCAGTCTATGTTTGCTGTTCTCTTTGCCTTGACCCATCCCGATCCGGCCCTGCCGGACCCCATCCTTCAGGACGGGGTCGAAATTGCGTATTCAGATGGCGAGCTGAAGCTCGCCTTTGACGGCGTCTCCCCTGTCAAGCAGGTGCCAGGAGGGCTCTGGTCGATCGGCTCCCACCTTGAGAAAGGATGGCCAACTCTGTGGGAATTCAGCTCCCCAGAGTCCGCAGAGCGAATGGGCGATTCGCTTGTTCTTAAGGGCAAAGTCAGCACTGCAAAAGGCGACTGGCGGCTCAGAGACTCATGGTCTGTCGAGCATGGAATGGCGAAGTGCATCCGGCGATTTGAGTGGCATGGCGAGGCTGTCTCCCCTCCGGTTGTTCTCTCCGCAAGATTTGTCGTCCCAGAGAGTTCTGCACTGCCGTTTCTGCCGGGCATCTGCTACTACGGCAATCCCAGCGGCTCCAAAACTGGCCACGGTGCTGTCGCTTCCTACACTGGTGCGGCACGGGATGAACTGGCGTTCGAAGAGCACCGCTTCGCGATGCCTTTCGCTTCGTTGGAATGGGCGGGGAAGGGAGCCGCGATCCATTCATTGCCGAGCATGCTCAACCACGCGGCCAGAGAAGATCTCTGGTGGAGTCTTGGCTGCTCGTCGCAGGGAGATCACAGTGAGCTGTCTCTTCTGTCCGGCCCGATCTCATTCAGCGGCGAGCGGAGCATGGCAAAGGCGACTCAAGGCAAGCTCCTGCCCTATCCCAACGCCTGGATCGAACCTGCACCGGGGGCGATCTACGAGAAAACATTTTGGGTGCAGGGCTACGACGTGGCGAAGAAGGGGACAGGCTTCCAGAAGCCGATGAAGTCGGCCCTGGCGATCCACACGCCTTACAGCCTCGATGGCCTTCCGGACTTCGACTGGGTGCTGAAGAAGAAGCACCAGTTCACGATGTCTCGATGGCACGAGACAGACCACTCAGCCGGGATCCGGATGTATCCGGGCAACAATCTGTATGTACTCGGGTGGGCGGGGCAGTCTGGTGCTCCAGGGTTTGCTCTAACCGCACTTGCCGACAGGCTCGGCGGCAAGGATGACCTCGACAAAGCTCAGCGGCTGCTGGATCACATCTCAACCGCACCGGTCAGTGCAGGCGGTTTCCCTGTCCGATACAACCCTGACGACGATACGTGGAGCGGCCCTGACCCTGTTTCGCAAGGGCAGGGGATGGATAATATCGCCAGGGCGATCATCGCCGCGGAAAAACGTGGGGGTATGGATACGTCAAAGTGGCGCGCTTTCCTAAAGAAGGCAGCAGACGCCCATGCAGTCAGGATCTTGAAGGATGACTGGCGTCCGGTGTCAACCAATGAAGGGTTCATTGTCGCCCCTCTGTTCAAGTCGGCTGCGCTCTTTGATGACGGTCAGATGCGCGAGGCCGCGCTGAAGGCGGCCAAGCACTACCGAGCCAGACACCTCGACATGTCCGAGCCCTATTGGGGCGGCACTCTCGATGCTCGATGCGAGGACAAAGAGGGTGCATGGGCCGGGTTTCAGGCCTTCTTCGCAGCCTACGAGGCCACGCAAGACCCCGTTTGGCTCAAGGCAGCAGAGCATGCGATGGACGTCACGCTCAGCTACACCTACATCTGGGACGTCGACCTCCCCGTAGGCCGTCTGAGAGACCACGACCTCAAAACTCGCGGCTGGACGATGGTCTCCGCCCAGAACCAGCATCTCGACGTGTTCGGCGTTGTCTACACGCCCGAAGTTTGGAAGATGGGCGACTATCTAAAGAGAGATGACCTGAAGAAGCTGGCTAAGGTGATGTACCTCTCCTGCGGCCAGATGATCGACGCGAACGGCAGCCAGGGCGAGCAGGTGAATCACACCAACTTCTCTCAGTGGAGAAACCTCACCAATGTCGACACGATGCGGGGGACGTACTCAGAGGACTGGACTGTCTACTGGATGACGGCACACTTCTTGACAGCAGCCGCAAAACTCGCCGAATACGGTGTTGAAATGGACTCGCCGGGGGCATACTGA
>JALGYA010000095.1 GCA_029824475.1 Fimbriimonadia bacterium
GAAGCCCCCTTCATCCTTGCTTTGAAGGAGGAAGGGGGTTGGGGGATGGAGGATCTTGGTGCTGAGTTCGCGGCTGGCCGGGGAACCTCCTCACCCTAACCCTCTCCTCCTCTGGGAGAGGAGGAGAGGGGACCAGAATAAAGAACGGCCAAGCCCTGTCGGGCTTGGCCGTCTTTATACGAGTGTGTGAGAGCGTCAGCTGGCCTTCGCGCGCTTTTTGCGGAAGGTGTGGGTTGGTCGGTCTGAGCCGCCGCCACGTGGGCCTCGGCCGCCGCCTCGGGGGCTGTTGTTGCCGCGAGGTCTGCTTCCGCCGGACGTGTAGATCGAGAAGCCGCCGTCTGACAGGTCAGAGAGCGGGATCTTGGTCTGCAGGAGCTTTTCGATATCTTTGATATCGTGCTCCTGGTCCGGTGAGGCGATGGTGACCGCGTGGCCGGACTTGCCGGCTCGACCGGTTCGACCGATGCGGTGGACATAGTCCTCGGGGTTGTTCGGGACGTCGAAGTTGACAACGAGGCCGATGTCGTCGACGTCGAGGCCGCGTGCTGCAATATCTGTGGCGACCAGCACCTGGAAGGCTCCGCGCTTGAATCCGTCGAGGGCCATGCGGCGTCGATCGAGGTCGAGGTCAGAGTGGATTTCAGCTGTGCTGAAGTCGCGGCTCATGAGCTGCCGAGTGAGCCTTCGAGCGCCGATCTTAGTCTTGGTGAAGACGAGGACGGAGCCGCTCTGGTCTCGAATGAGCTTCTTCAGAACAGTCATCTTCCGTTCCTGGGGAACGATGATGAGCTCCTGCTCGACGTCTTTAGCTGTCGATCCTGTACGAGCGATCTCGATGCGGACCGGCTGGTAGAGGAATCGCTTGGCCATCTTTTCGATCTCTTTGGGCATGGTTGCCGAGAAGAGCATCGTCTGGCGGTCGTCTTCGGTGTTCGCGACGATCTTGTTGATGTCAGGCGCGAAGCCCATGTCGAGCATTCGGTCTGCTTCGTCCAGGACGAGCATGGTGACGCAGCGCAGGTCGATGGTGTTTCGCTCGACGTGGTCGAGGAGTCGTCCGGGTGTTGCGACTACGAAATCTGGTGTGTTGCGCAGGCCCTGGATCTGGGGTTCCATGGGCGCACCGCCGATGAGCAGCGTCGAGCTGACGCCGAGCATCTGGAAGGTCTCTTCGATCTGCTCCGCCAGCTCTCTTGTTGGGGCGACGACGAGTCCTAGGTCGCCTGGCTGATGGCACGCGATCATCGGGAGGGCAAACGCGAGCGTTTTGCCCGTTCCAGTCTGCGCGATGCCGACGACATCGTAGTTGTCCAGGAGCGGCGGGATCGCCTGTTCCTGGATGGGGGTCGGGGTCACGAAGCCGAGGCTGTCGAGACGTTCAAGAATGAAATCGGGGAGGCCCAGGTCACTGAATCGGACGGGGCTAGGTGGGTCATGCATGATTGTCCGGGCAGGTTAGAATTCAACCGGACGGTTTCAATTATAGCAGTTTTGCGGGAGTTCTCCAGGATTGGGTGGGTTTTCACACCTCCTCCCCCTCTTCCACGTCGAATTCTCCTTATGGGAGAATTCTTTGGCGGACCCTCTCTCCTCCTCTCAAACGAGGAGGAGAGAGGGACCCAGATTAGGATCGGCCTCGCTCCCGCTCGGTGGAGAGAGGCCGAATTCTAGCTGCCAGGTCTTGGCTTGTGGATCACAGATGCGAGAGGCAGATCACCCTTCAAGTACATCTTCAGATTCGTTCGATCCACGCACTTGCGATCCAAGCTGAACGGGTACCTCTCCAAGTTTGCGGTGTCCATAGCAGCCGCGAATATCTGCCACTTCCTTTCTTCCGACTGACCGGCCATCGCGCTGAGCTGTGTAGGAAGCGTATTCAGAGCGACGACCCACCCTTTAGGACCGTGAAGCGCTGGGAAAGGAAGCTCAGGCTCCAGGCCATTGTTTAGGGGTGCATGCGGCAGAGTGATGACGAAGAAGTGACGAGTCCCCTCGGCCTCGCGAATGGGATCCTTCATCTCTGTGACTGTCTTGCCTGTAAAGGCATCCTCAGGGAGGTTTTCCGCGATGCCATCCAGAAGTAGGACGTATTGTTTGCGCGAGATGATCCCTTCCACCTGCTTCTGTGGGGCGAGGTCGTAGATCGCTCCCCAATCCCGGCTTGCTAGAGCTGCGGCGTATGTAGCCTGCGTGCGTAGGGGTGAGTTCAGCCAGCGGCTCACCATCCACCAGGAGGCTCCGAGGAGCACTGCAGTGGTGAAGGACGAGCAGAAGCGTTTGCGAGACCGGGGCTCATTGATGGATTTTCTGAAGTCCATTGCTGTTGTCACAGTTGGCAATATCTTCGAACGTCATGGTCCGATGGCTTGAGAATCTACCGCTTGAATCGGAGCCGTCAGTTTTGGGCTACTGGTTTTCCTGCTCCATCTCCCCGCCCTGCGGGGGGGATGGAGATTCTAGGATTGCAGCTCGGCTTTCGCAGCGGTTTGCTCAATCGTATCCAAGCCCCCTCTCCGACCAGACGAACAGAAATGGTGCGCTAGCTGGCCCTTGGAGGCTTATAGATGAAGTTTCCACTTGGGTCATCACCCTTCAGATACATTTCCAATTTCGTTCGATCGATGCAGTGACGGTCCGGGTTGAAGGGATATCTCTCAAGGCCAGCTTTGTCCATGGCGTCGGCGAAGATTTGCCACTTTTCCTTCTCGGAAGATCCAGCAATTGAGCTGAGAATTGAAGGGAGGTTGTTTAGTGCGACCACCCAACCAGATCGATTCCGGAGGGCAGGAAATGGCAATTCCACTTCGAAACCGCCTACTTTTGGAGCAGACGGAAGGGCCATGCTAAAGTAGTCCACTCCCCGTTGTTGCTCTCCAGGCCGAAACTCCATCTGCTCGAACCGCATTCCGACAAACGTGTCTGGAGGAAGATGGCCTGCGATTTCATCCAGAAGTAAGATGTACTGTTCTCGGGAAATGATGCCTGTAACTTGTTGCTTCGGGGCGAGGTCATAGATCGCTCCCCAGTCACGGTTCCTAAGTGCTTCCGCATAGGTTGTCTGAGTCCTAATGGGCGAATTGAGCCAATTGAGAATGATCCAGACTGAGATACTGACCAGAGTCACGAAGCTGATAAAGACGATGACCGCGCCTCGTTTTGCACGAGGCGCGGTCATCTTTAGAGCAGAGGCTAGTTGCATTTTCCTGAACCTAAGCAGGTCGTGGTGGTGGCTGGTCCCAGGTACTCTCTTTCAATCCCGTCACCTTCCAGAAGTGGGCAGTTCGTGAAAAACAACTTGCATTCTATCTGGCGGCATCGCGCTTGGCAACACCACCCTGCAGCCGGAGTCATGCAACAGTCGAACCATGTGCCCGGCACGTGAGTGCAAATTAGGCAGTCGTAGAAGAAGTCGTCAGGGCAATTGGGCACGCTCGCGCTAATTCCAAAAAGTCCCAGTACAGCGATTGATGCGATTAGTTTTTTCATCTTGTTTTGTCCATTATCGACAGGCTCGACTCACGTCTTTGCCTCTGTGAATTGAAAAGCGACCACTTGAAATAGAGCCGTCAATTTTGAGGCGTATAACGAAGGGAGGATTAAGCTCCTCCGCGAGATCGCGCTCTTTGGGGAAATAGTGCATTTCGTCATGCACCAGGCAGTGAACAATTGGATACTGCGGAGAAGCTCCTGAGAACCAATCGTCCATCTGCAGTTTTGCAGATTCGTAAATCGCCGAATCTTCTGGCGGGAGGAATGTCCATGTGTACGATGTGGCAAGCTTCGGTTTTGCGCACTCTGGCGTCTCCGGGCAATAGAGAAGCGATTTGTCACCGAGGTACGGCAAGAGAAGCAACGGATTTCTCATTGCTGAATCAGGGACGTCTACTCGATCATGCATCCGCTTGTATCCCGGATAATCTGCTGCGTACAACTGCAAGCTCGCATAAATCTGCTTGAGCTGACTGACGCAACTGGTCTGCTTACCTTTTTCCTTTACACTAGAATAGACGGGCATCGCGATGGCGGACACGATGCCGATGATGGCGATCACAACCATCACTTCAACAAGGGTCAGTCCGACTCTTCGCCGCATCCGCATGTGATAGCTTCCTTGTCAGGAATTGCACCCATCTTCATTTTCCAAATACTTGTTTCTCTTCCGAAAGATTGATCGTTCTGACGAGCCCAGACGGTTCCCCAAACAGCGAGGTTGAGGGCTGCGACGATCACCAATTTGAGTGTTTTACTCGATGTCTTCATAAGTATCGTTGCACTTGGTGTAATGGTTCACGAAACTCCTAACGGCCCATACTTGGCTGAGTACAGATTAGTGGCAGAGGACTTTTGATCCTCAACTCAATATAATCCAAATGCTTTCCTGAATTCAACTATAACACAGTTCTTGGAGAATGCGTTTTAGAGTTTTCCACATTACACGAATAAGAGTCTTGAACCGAGTGAGGAGTGGCGAGCGAGGCGAGAGGTGCTGTCGCTAGCTGTCAGTTCCGGCTGAGAGCCGGCCCCCACTCTGATCTCCCCGCCATGCGCAAGGGAGAGGCCAGAGCTAAGAACTCCACCCCCAATCCTCCTCCTCGTCTCGAACGAAGAAGAGGGGGACCAATCGCCCGAAGGCCCGATCCATCACGGGATCAGAAGCCCAGGCGCAGTAGAATCGTCCGAAGCACGACAATGAAGTTTGCTCGCTCCGCTTTAGACCTTGTTGGCAAGACGCCACTCCTCCGGCTGGAGCGATATGCGCCGGACGTTCAGCTCTACGCGAAGTGCGAGTTCAAGAACCCGATCAGCGTCAAAGACCGACCTGTCATCAAGATCATTGAGGACGCGGAAGCGGACGGGCGGATCAAGCCGGGGATGACCTTGGTGGAGGCGACCAGCGGGAACACGGGGATGGCTATTGCCTGGGTTTCAGCGATCAAAGGTTATAAGTGCCTGTTGGTGATGTCCGAGATCCAGTCCGTTGAGCGGCGTGCTGTGATGCGGGCGCTGGGGGCGGAGCTGATTTTTACTCCTGCGGACCTCGGCACGGCTGGTGCGAAGGCACGGCTGCAGGAGCTTCTGGAAGAGCACCCGGAGTACTTCTATGTCGGGCAGCACCAGAACCCGTCAAACCCCCAGTGCCACTACGAGCAGATGGGGCCGGAGCTTTGGGAGGATACAGAAGGGAAGCTCGACTTCTTTGTTGGCGGAATGGGGACCGGCGGGACGCTGTGTGGTGCCGGTCGGTATCTGAAACGGCTGAATCCTGCGGTCAAGATTGTCGGGCTTGAGCCGGAAGAGGCTCCGTTTATCAGCAAAGGTGAGTTTCAGCCGCATCGGCTGATGGGAACGTCTCCTGGGTTCAAGCCTGCGGTTCTGGATGAAGATCAGATTGACGAGATTGTGCTGGTTTCAGAGGCGGACGCCTTTGAGGCGTGTCGGCAGATCGCTCAGACTGAGGGGCTGCTGGTGGGAGTCTCTTCGGGGGCTTCTGCTCTGGCTGCTGCGCGAATTGCGCGCAGGCCGGAGAACGAAGGGAAGATCCTGGTCTGCATGTTCGCCGACCAGGGGCACCTCTACTTGAGCATCGAAGACCTGTTCCCGCGCTAGGCGAGCTTCATGGCTTTGCGGACTTCGTCCATTGTCGCTGACGCGACTTCGCGGGCTTCATCCGCGCCGCGAGCAAGGATCTCCAGGATTGCGGCGTCGTCGAGTTCGGCACGGCGTTCTCGCATCGGGCGGAGGAATTCGTTGATCGCTTCGGTCAGCTCTTTCTTGCTCTGGGAGCAGCCTCTCTCGCCTGCGACATCTTCGGCCCACTGCTTTTCCCAGTCAGGGGAGTAGAGCTTGAGATACTGGCAGACGGCGCAGCCCTCAGGGATGCCGGGGTCGGTGAGGCGCATCTTGCTGGGGGTGGTGAAGGCGGACTTGATCCGCTTGGCGGTCTCGTCCGCTGTCTCATTGAGATAGATGCAGTTGCCGTACGACTTGGACATCTTGCGCAGCTTTCCTTCGTCATCGGCGTCCAGGCCGGGGAGTTTGGAGCGCGACTCGTCCTTGTCGATCATGTCCTTGAAGTCGGGGAAGACCTCACCGTAGCGGGAGTTGAAGGCCCGGCCGATCTCACGGGAGAGCTCGAGGTGCGGCGCCTGGTCCTTGCCGACGGGGACGCCGTAGGGCTTGTAGAGCAGGATGTCGGACGCCTGGAGGACTGGGTAGCCGAGCAGGCCCATGGAGACGAGCGTGCTCTTGCTCAAGCCCTTGACCATGTCCTTGTAGGTGGGGTTGCGCTCAAGCTTGCCGACGCCGACGACCATGCTGAACAGGAGCTGCATCTCAGCGTGCTCCTTGACATCAGACTGGATGAAGACGGCGGATTTGGCAGGATCGATGCCACCCGCGACAAAGTCTTTAGCGACTTCGAGGCTGTTGCGGCGGATGTCCTGCGGGTCGCCTTCAAGGGTTGTGAGCGCATGCCAGTCGGCGACCATGCTGTAGACCTTGTAGTCGTCCTGAAGGTTTACCCAGTTTCGGAGGGCGCCTTCGTAGTTGCCGATATGGAGCTTGGGGCTGGTGGCCCGCATGCCGCTGAGAATGCGCTGTTTGGTCATATCTGGATTCCGGTCAGTAGTGGGATTAGAAATTTGATGGGCGGGAGGATGATCGCCCCGATGACGCTTGGCCAGCCGAAGAGCTGAGGCCCGATGATGATGGCGATCAGCATGATCATGCCGTACTGGCGGTTGAAGCTAGTCCACTTGTAAGCCATCTCGTCGGGCATGAAGGTGGCGACGAGCCAGTGGCCGTCCAGTACACCGAATGGGATGAGATTGAACAGCGCCAGCACCAGGTTAATGAACACGCCGCTGAAGGCGAGCACGGCCAGGAAGCCGGCAGCGGGACCACTCATGCCTGCCATGAGCAGAAGACGGAACAGCACGGCCCAGACGACGGCCTGGATCAAGTTTGAAATCGGTCCAGCCGCGACGGCCCAGAAGAAATCCCACTTGGGATTGTTCATCTTGCGAGGATCCATCGGAGCCGGCTTGCCCCAGCCGATGCCGAAGCCGGCAAAAACGGTGACGAGGATCATAATCGATCCCATCGGGTCGAAATGCTTGAACAGGTTGAGGGTGACTCGGCCTTGGTTGGCAGGTGTTGGGTCGCCCGCCATGTCCGCCATCTTGCAGTGGGCGTACTCGTGGACACCGATCGCCAGGAAGATGGCGATAAGCATCGCGATAATCGATTCTAGAGAACGATCTACCACTAAGCCAAGTCCTCGGGGATTATCTCTCTGGCGAACATCTCACTAAACTCTTCGGGGCGCTGGATGACTTCGTTGCGGCCGTTCTCTCTCACGAGGACCGTCGGTGGAATCAAGTAGCGATTGTAGCGGCTCGCCATGGAGCTGCTGTAGGCCCCCGTGCAGAGCACTTGGAGCAGGTCACCGGCTTGGGTGTCCGCAGGGAGGGGAACATCATCGAAGAGCATGTCTGTTTCGCAATGACGCCCGGATACGCGGACCTGTGTCATCTCTGCGAGTTCTCGGGGCTCTTGGGGGGTGAGGATTGAGCGGTACTTTCCGTCATAGAGGCCGGGGCGGGGGTTGTCTGATAGGCCGCCAGAGACTCCGACGTAGGTTCTCCGTTTTCCGCCTGCGATGGGGACGTGCTTGACGTTTCCGACGCGGTAGATCGTGATTCCAGACTCGCCGACGAGGGATCGGCCTGGCTCATGGACGAGCTTGGGTGTGAGGCCGGTTCCTTCGAGCTCCTGTTTGATGGCGTTTGAGATTGCCGCGCAGTAGGGCTCCGGGTCCATCGGGTGGTCGTTTTCCGTGTAGTGGATGCCGAGGCCGCCGCCAACATTGATCAGCTTGGCTTCGAAGCCGTGGTCCTTTTTCATCTTCGCGGCGAAGGCAGCGCAGAGCTCACCGCCGGTGATCTGGGCTTGGGGGTCGATGAGCTGGCTGCCGACGTGGCTGTGGAATCCGATGAGGGGGAGGTTGAGCTGGAGGCACTTCTTGACGCCCGCTTCAGCTGAGCCGTCGGCGATATTGAGGCCGAACTTGGTGTCGGCTTGGCCGGTTGCGATTTTCTTGTGGGTGATCGGGTCGACACCGGGGGCGAGTCTCAGGACGATATCCGGACAGTTCTCGCCGAGTTGGTGGAGCTGGTCGAGCTCTTCCATCGAGTCGGCGACGATGTAGCCGACGCCTGAATCTGCTCCGAATTCTATTTCCCTCCAGGACTTGCAGTTGCCGTGGAGATGGCATTTCTCGGTGGGTGCACCGGCGAGAATAGCCGCGCGGAGTTCGCCCTCACTGGCGACGTCGATGGAGCAGCCTTCGGAGAGGACGATGGCAACGACGGCCAGAGTGCTGTTAGATTTGGAGGCAAAGCTGACGCCGGCTCCTGGCCACGCGGCCTCGGCGGCTGCTTTGAATCGGCGAATTCGGTGACGCAAGTGTGCTTCGCTCAGTACATAGAGAGGAAGGTCGAAATCGCCCGCCAACGCCCGAATTTGGTCATCTGGCAGGACGAAAGGTTCGTCTAGCGCGGACGAGGTGGGCATTGCGAACGAATTATGGCACAGCAGGGGGTGCTGGAACGTCAGCTAAAATTGTGGGTGTGAAGCGCGTAAGCATTCTTGGCTCGACAGGTTCTATCGGGCGTCAGACGCTGGATGTCATCCGGCGTCATCCAGATCGTTTTAAACCGGTTGCTTTAACGGCAGCCAAAAACACCAACGCGCTCAAGGCTCAAGCCGACGAGTTTGGCGTGGAGTACACGGCTGTCATGAACGAGGCGGCCGGGCGACAGGCTGGGATTCCCTTCGGCATGCGCTCGCTTATGGATGCAGCTACGCATCCTGATGCAGACATCGTGGTTGTGGCTGTCGCTGGCGTGATCGGGCTGCTGCCGACAATGGCGGCGATTGAGGCAGGGAAGTCGATCGCGCTGGCGAGCAAAGAGGTTCTTGTTGCAGCCGGCGAAATTGTGATGCCGAAGATCCGCGAGAAAGGGATCAAGATCACGCCGATCGATTCGGAGCACAGCGCCCTGTTCCAGTGCATGCTAGGAATGGAGAAGACCGATGTTAAGCGGCTGATCCTGACCGCGAGCGGCGGCCCGTTTCGCGGCAAGAAGATTCATGAACTCCGCAACATGACTCCGGATGAAGCCTTGGCTCACCCAACCTGGAACATGGGCGGCAAGATCACTGTCGATTCGTCGACCCTGATGAACAAGGGGCTCGAAGTGATCGAGGCGCGTTGGCTGTTCGACATGCAGCCGGAGAACATCGACGTTGTGATCCACCCCCAGTCGATCATCCACTCGATGGTGGAGGCGGCAGATGGCAGCGTGATCGGGCAGCTGGGTTGGCCGAATATGCGACTGCCGATCCTCTATGCGCTGAGCCACCCTGAGAGAGTGCCGAACAAGCTTCCCCAATGGGACCCAGCCAAGACGCCTGTGATTACTTTCGAGCGACCCGATAAGAGGACATTCAGGGGCCTGCAGCTGGCCTATGATGCGATTGCAGAAGGCGGCACAATGCCCTGCGCACTGAACGCGGCGAACGAAGTGGCTGCAGTCGGTTTCCTCGAGAAGCGCTGCGGCTTCCTTGAGATCGCTGAGATCGTTGAGCGGGTTATGGAGCGGCACCGCCCGACACCTCCCACGATGGAGTCGATTCAGGCGACAGATGCCTGGGCCCGTGAAACCGCGCGCAGCATGATGAGTGTTGACTAACTGAGGCTGAATGGAACTCGCGACTTCTCTTCTCGAAACGATTAAGACCACGCTGGTCTTTCTCGCGATCATCACGGTGCTTGTGGGCGTTCACGAGCTCGGCCACTATTGGGTCGCCAAGCTGTTTGGAATGAAGGTGAACGCCTTCGCGATCATGATGGGCGGGATTCGGAAGACGGACCTTTCGGGCGAGCTGCACGAGCCGATCGGTTCGAAGAAGGTTGTCTGGATCGCCGCTCTTGCTTCATTTGGTGTGCTGTTGGCCGGGTTTGGTCTTAACGCACCGGCAATTATCGCTGTCGGCTTTGCTCTGCTGGCGTTTGTGCTGCCGACGTGGGTCGGCATTCGGCTGGAGAAGCTGTATCACCTTCCTGGCGGCACCGCCATCAAGAAGCTGTTGACGTACTGGATCGGCGGCCTGCTGGTCACTGTCGTGGCCACCAAATTGCAGGGGATCGATCAGAACCTGCTGTTCGGCGTGCTGCTCGGCGGATCGTCGATCGCTCTGCTCGTTCTGTACTACACGCCTGTTCAGGGGAAGGCCGAAGATGCCGAGATGGGTGACGGCCGTATCGACGTCGAAGGGCGGGAAGTGTCCGTTCAGTTTCGGCCTGTCTGGAGTCGGATTGGCAAAGATGGGACTGAGTTTTCCATGCTGGCTCTCCCGCTGGGTGGGTTCGCTGCGATCCATGGGATGCATCCAAAACAAGATGG
>JALGYA010000096.1 GCA_029824475.1 Fimbriimonadia bacterium
TGATCCCTTCCTCGATCGTCGACTCAAATCCAGCCAACGGCTCGAACTGCGTAAACACCGAAACGATCGCCTCTTTCCCTTCAAAAGTCGGCGCCATCGCCGGCATCAGAACAGCGTCGTCTGTATAGAGCTCACCCAATGCCGCGCCGTCGAGCGCGAGAAATGCTTTGCCGAAGGCATCAGCACTCGCCTGATGCTCAGCGAGTTCATCGGCTGTCATGGCTCGAGCATTTGCCGAAGCAGGTGCCTCTGCCGTCTCAGAATCCGCAACCGGTGCGCAGCCGCCCATCAGTGCAGCGACCGCAAGCAGCGCCAGTGTGCTGCCAGTAAGTTTGGTTCTCACGTTCTTTAAAACCCGGGAGGATGCAGATTCGTTTCAGATGAGGGAAAATGCTCCTCTTTCGAGGCTTGACTTTTTTGGGGAGTGCGTCGCCATGGTGAATCTAGAAGGACGGTCTTATTGAAACACCGGCGAGAACCGATCGGTGGCGAAGTGATCTGGTCCAACTTGGTTTCCTTGGGGTGGTTTCAATTTGAACGCCATCCGGCGAGGAGACTCAGCCGAGATTCTTCAATGACGCTCACGGTGCTTCTTTACATGCGCCATGTTGCTCTCGACAGCCTGCCGGATCATCGGCGTCATCTCTTGCGCCTCATTTTCAGCTTTATCCGTCTCTGAGTGAGCCACAAGGTGCATCGGCGCTCTCGTCAGTCCCTCTGACTCGGACAGAGTCACCGTCGACTCCCAGGTCGAATCCTACAGCTTCAAGCTCTGTAACCCCTTCTGTGTCTCCAAATTGCCGGGTCTCAAGGAATCGGCAGCCGACGCCATGCCGCTGCTCAGCAACGGGCCCCACTTAAACGAATTCGGGGATCACTTTGCAGTATTCGTCGCTGTGCGCGATCGCACGAAAGACGATGTCAATCGGAGCGCTAATCAACTGGGTGCACGAGCAAGCCTCAAGCATGGGTGTCACCTCTGGTAGATCTGAATCAAATTCCCGCAGGTGTCATCGAACGCTGCGACAGTCACCGGCCCAGACGAGGTCGGCTTCGACTGGAACCTGACTCCAAGGTCCTTGAGCCGCCTGTACTCGGCGTCAATATCGTCCACCGCGAAGGCCGTGCAGGGGATGCCAGCGTTATAAAGAGCCTCTTGGTAGGCAGCAGCCGGCTCAAAGGAGTTTGGCTCCAGCAGGAGCTCAACGTCGTCATGCCCATCAGGCGCGACAACAGTCAGCCACCTGTAATCCCCGATCAGCAGGTCTGACTTCTTTTCGAACAGAAGGATTTCGGTGTAGAACCGAAGCGCCACCTCCTGGTCTTCGACCGAAACACTGGTGAGTTCGATCTTCATGCAGCCAGTTTGTCACCGATTGCTCAAAAAGTCAAAGCTTGCCTTTCAACAGCTCGGCGGGACTGAGCCTGACGAGCACTATGTCCTTGTGACCTCGAGCCTCGTAAAAGAGCCCGATCTTGCCGTCGGGAAGCATCATCAGGCTTGAGTAGGCGAACTCCTCCGGGATAACCATCTGCTTCACGGGCCAAGTCATGCCTCCATCATCGCTTACTGCCACGACACCGTGGGTCCGTCCAGGACCGCTCGGGTAGGAGCAGAGCACCACATCCTTCCCGCTCTCAGAATCAGTAAAAGCGATGATCGAGCCATTGCAGCTGACCGCCTCAAGGCCTTCATCGAGCTCTACTACAGTCCAAGTTTCGCCTCCATCATCGCTGAAGGCCCGAGCGCGGATGGGTGTACATCTGGCATTAAGGATCAGCCGGCCGGAAGGGAGTTCAGCGACCTTGCACTCCAGCCTCACATTCTTGTCTTTCACTTTGCCGTCAGGAGCCTTGAGACCAACCTTCCAGGTCTTGCCGTGATCGTCGCTGTAGAACATGCGGTTGCCCCAATCATCCTGGATTCCGCCAGGCATGACAAGCCTTCCTGCGTGCGGCCCAACCTTGAGCTGAATGCCCTCACCTGAGCCAAAGACCACGACACCCCCCTTGTTGCTGGGGAACGAGGCCGTGATGTCTCTTGGTTTGGTCCAGGTTTCGCCGCCGTCTGAGCTTGAAATCTGAAACTGCTTGCACTCAGGGCCATCACCGACACTCTTCGGCCCGGCTCGATCAAGATGAAAATCCCACAGGAACAGACTGTAGAGGACGTGGATCGTGTCCGTTTCTGAGTCGTAGACGGCGCCGTTGGGACAGACGCTTAGGTCTCCATGCTCTACGGCGAGCAGTGCATCTGACCATGTCAGGCCAGAGTCATCGCTGAATCGGACGACGAGATCCTGCCCACTCCTGTCTGACCACTTACTGGGGTCTCGCCCCTGGGCGATCACGACGACGCGGCCAGCTTTTGTCACGACGATGTTCTGCTCTCGATACTGCCCGTACCCGCCCGGAGCATCTTCGATGCCCTTCACGTCTGTGATTCCCTGCATCAGGACAGGAATCCGTGGGTGATCCTGCTCCGTCGCAATGAGGGCGGCGGCAAAGAGAACGGCAAGGCTCATGATTCAGCCTGATTCTGTCACGTTCACGGCAAACTAGGCACCTAGGTCGGTGGAACGAAGCGCCATCAGCCGATGTTCTATAATGTAGAAGTGCTTGGGGGCGTCAGGGTTCGACAGAGCTGAACCGTCCTAGAGCTGCGAGTCGAGGAGCCGTTGGCCTCGTACAAAAACGGCAAAAAACGCAACTGCGGATAATAACTTCGCTTACGCTGCCTAAATAGTGCAGCGCGTTCCCCTGGCCCTTTTCGGTCGGACTAGGAAGGAGCGACGCATTGACCGGATCGTCCCGAGCGGCGCTGTTCTAGCTGCGACCGGATTAAAACAACAGATCTAAGCGTGCGACAGCCTGCCCTTCGGAGAGGCGCACGTCGAAAATTAGTAGAAGGGAGACACTCGTGGATGCTCTCGTATCGGCAGTTTTGGAACGGGGTTCAATTCCCCGCGCCTCCACCAAGCTTTTCCACATTTGAACGAAGAATATTCTCCAACAATGGTCCTGCACAGCCTCATTTGAGGCCAATTTGGAGTGCCTAGGGCCAGCATTTTCGTTGGGTAAAATCACCGAGGCCCGAATTCCGCTCTGACGGGAAAGAGGCATGCCGGAGCATTCCGTTCATATGTCAGTGATTCAAGTTGAGACCCGACCGAAAACCTCATCCGCTGAGGTCCAGCGCCTGCGAAAGACAGGCGTTCTGCCCATGGCGCTGATTGAGCGCGGTGAGGGCACACGGCTTATCAAAGCCCCCGTTACGCACGTTCGAGACGTGCTTGGGTCCAAGGACGGACTTAAAATTTTCCCGTTGTCCCTGGATGCCGACAGCCGAGAGATGAATGTCGTCGTAAAACAGATCGACCGACACGCAGTTTCACGCAAGGTGACCTCCATTGTTCTGCAGGAAGTTGCAGACGATGACACCATCAAAATCCCGGTTCCGCTGAGATTTGAAGGCAAGCCAGTCTCGTGCACGACGGGCGTCTCGTCACTCATGACTCCGGTCTATGAGATCATGGTCACGGCTAAGGTCAAGGACCTGCCGCCGCTGCTCACGATTCAGCTGGGCGAAATGGACGAGAACGATCGAATTCTCCTGGGCGACATCGCCATTCCTGAAGGCGTGACTCCCTTGTCATCCCCTGAAACCGTCATCGCGACAACCGTCATCCTCCGAGGTATGGAAGAGGAAGAAGAAGAGGTTGAAGGCGAAGAGGGTGAAGAAGGCGAAGAGGGCGAAGGCGGAGAAGGCGGCGAAGAGTCGTCCGACTCCGAGTAGTTCTAGACCTGCTCTCGATAGGCCCTGTCCAGCACACGCTGGGCAGGGCTTTTCACTTTAAGGACACGATAAAGCCATGAAATTCGGTGTCGTCGGTTGGGGATTGAGAAAGAGCGTGGCCAAGCTGGTCCACCAGCCAGAGAATGGCCACACGCTGGCCGCATTGGCTGACACGAGCGAGGAAGCGCGAGGCCGCTTTCTGGAAGAGTATCCCGACGCCACGGCTGTCGATAAAATCCAAAAGCTCCTCGACATGGATCTGGATGCAATCTTCATCCTCACCCCAGACTGGCTCCACGAAGAGCACGCGATCCTCTGCCTCGAAGCAGGGGTCCCTGTCTTCCTTGAAAAGCCGATGGCGATCACGGTGGAAGGCTGTGACCGTATCTTGGCAGCGATGCAGAAGACCGGCACGAGGCTCTACGCAGGCCACAATATGCGCCACTTCCCTGTCGTGCGGAAGATGAAGGAGTTCATTGACCGCGGCATGATCGGGAACGTCAAGGCTCTCTGGTGCCGGCACTTCATCAGCTATGGCGGTGATGCCTACTTCCGCGACTGGCATGCTGATCAGAGCCGATCGAACACACTTCTCCTCCAAAAGGGCGCCCACGACATCGACGTCATGCACTGGCTCTGCGGCGGCTACTCGACTCAGGTCACCGGCATGGGCGGGCTGACCGTCTATGGCGACATCGAGGACCGGCAGAAGACGGAAGGCGAGGTCACCGTGGAATTCCGGCGAGTCTGGCCGCCCAGCACGCTTGACAAACTCAATCCCACCGTCGACGTGGAAGACCTGAACATGATCATGATGAAGCTGGACAACGGCGTCATGGCCTCGTATCAGCAGTGCCACTACACACCTGATGCCTGGCGGAACTACATGGTAATCGGCGATGAAGGCCGCATCGAAAACTTTGGCGATTCGGCAGGTGAATCTGTGATCCGGCTTTGGGATAATGCTCGATTCGGGCAGAGCGAGACGGGAGACCTGGAATACAGAGTCCCTTCAGTCGAGGGAACCGGACACGGCGGAGCGGATGAGCTGATGATCGAAGAATTTCTTGGCTGGATGGCCGGATCAGATGACATCTGTACATCACCGATTGCGGCACGCATGTCGGTTGCCGCAGGGATCGCGGGAGCAGAATCTGTGCGCGGCGGATCAGCCGCAGTCGCCGTGGCAGGCCTCGATCCGAACCTGGCAGAGGGGCTTCCGAGCGGGCTCTCTACGCTCTGACCTGTATAATCTAAGTCTCGATATGCCAAGCAAGCCAGCCGATCTCACCCTGCGCGTTCCCGCCAGCTGCCGCCCTGGGCAGCAGGACAGGACCAAGCGGCTGTTCAGCGAGAGCGTTGAGGAGTACATCGACTGCATCTATCGCCTCCAGCGGGAGCTGGATGTCGTCACCACAGGCGAGATCGCGACGTATATGTTCGTCTCGCCCGGTTCAGCGACAACGATGGTGAAGAGGCTGGCCGAACTCGGGCTCGTCACTCACGTGCCCTACCAGAGCATCAGGCTGACTGACCACGGCATGAAGCTCGCCACGCAGCTGACACGTGCACACCGGGTCCTCAAGCGGTTTCTGGTCGATGAACTCGGCCTGCCGTGGAGCGATGTTCATGAACTCGCCTGCAAGCTAGAGCACTATGTTGGTGAGGACGTCATCACTCGGATGCACGAGAAGATGGACTGCCCGATGTTCTGCCCGCAGGGCAGCCCCATCGACCCCGATCTTGACGACCCAAGCGTCCGGCTGATGGATTCAGAGCCAGGCGAGCTGCAGGTCTATCGCATCACGGACGAGAGGGTTGAGTTTTTGGAGCATCTGGAAGAGATCAAGCTGACCCCGCGGTGCCGGTTCACAGCCGTCAGTTCTACAAAAATTGACAGCCTAATCCACCTTGAGGTGGACGGCAAAAAGGTGACGGTCGGGCCCGAAGTTGCCCGGCACGTCTGGGTTGTCCCAGGCGACTACGTCTTCCCTGACTAGTCCGCAACCAGGTATTCAGCGATCAGGGCAGCAGTGTCCCTGAGCGCATCAATGTGGGTTCGCTCGTAGCCGTGGCTCGTATCCACGCCTGGCCCGATCAAAGCCACCTGCGCCTGGCCGCCCTGCCGCCAGTAGGCTGATCCATCTGAACCGTAGTACGGATAGACATCCGAGACCAAGTTGATGCCCTGCTGCGAGGATATCTGCTTCAGCTTGGAGGTAAGCGCCTTGCTGTACGGCCCGCTGGAGTCCTTGGGGCAGATCGAGCACATGTGCTCAGTTCCTGCCTGGCCATCGCCGACGACCGCCATGTCGATCACAATGAGTTCATTGAGATCGTCCGGCAGACCATCGTGACCGCCGTGCCCGACTTCTTCGTGCACGCTAAACAGAATATCGGTGCGCTGAACCGGAGTGACGCCGTCATCCTTGAGCGCCTTGAGCGCTGCGAGTACACAGGCTACACAGGCCTTGTCATCCAGGAATCTCGACCGGATATAGCCCGAATCTGAGGCTTCGAATCTGGGATCGAAGTAGACGTAGTCGCCGACATCAATTCCGAGGAGCCGAGTCTCTTCAGCACTCGAAGTCACCTCGTCGATCCTCACTTCCAGCGTGTCGCTGTTTCGCTTTTCCGTCGATGCGTCCTTGTTGACGTGGACAGCGCCGTTCTTCAGCACGACCGACCCGCGGATCTGACGCTCAGACTGCGTTCGAATCGTGACGCCTTCACTCTCAACAGTCGGCCAGTTCACGCCATTGAGCGCCGTCAGCTTGAGGCGGCCATTTGACTTGACCTCGCTGACCATTGCACCGAGGGTATCGATGTGAGCTGTCAGCGCTCGTGGCTTGCTTTTGCGCAGGCCATCGTAATGAGCAACGAGGGCACCCTTGGTGGTCTTGCTGCTCGATACTTCAAGGCTCTCAAGTTCGTTTTGAACCATCTGAACCGCCCAATCGGTGTCACCAGTTGGACTGGGTGTATTGATCAGGTCTTCCAGGACTCGTTTCAGGTAGTCCGTTGAGATCTCGAACTGCGCCATGAGCGCCAGTTTAGCCTAACCCAGGCCTGCCATACTCTCGGCCATGTCTGAGAGCGGCCAGAAGAGCGTCCGAATCATCACGCTCGGATGCGCCAAGAACGACGTGGACAGCGAAGAGATTGCAGGAGTGCTTCGCGAGAAGGGCTACTCGGTTGATGGAAGCAAGAAGCCCGAATTGACGGTGATCAACACCTGCGGCTTTCTCGAATCCGCTAAGCGAGAGTCGATCGAGCAGATCAAGCAGGCTGTGGCCGAGAAAGGCGAAGGCCGCGTCATCGTCGCCGGCTGCCTCGCTCAGCGCCTGGGCCAGGAGCTGGAGCGCCTTGCGCCTGGAGCAGACAGCTATGTTGGTGTCGGGCAGATGGCACGATTCGGTGATATTGCTTCCAGCGTTTTCGGCCGCACAGCCCCCGTAATTGACGTTGAGCCGCCACATCACCGCTGGGCGGATGTGGCCACTCGGGCCCGCACAGGCCGACCGTGGTCGGCGTATCTCAAGATCAGCGAGGGCTGCGACCATCGCTGCACTTTCTGCACGATCCCCTCCTTTCGCGGCGATCATCAGTCCAAACCGATTGAGAGAGTCCTGGAGGAAGCCCGGATGCTCGCCAAATCCGGCGCGAAGGAGCTCTGCCTTATCGCCCAGGACGTGACGCAGTACGGGTTCGACCTCTATAAGGAATTCACGCTCCCCAAGCTGCTGCGCGAGCTCAATAATGTGGATGGCATCGAGTGGATCCGTCTGCTCTATTTCTATCCCAATCGACTGACGGATGAGGTCATTGAGGCGATGGCGACTCTGCCCAAGGTGCTGGAGTACGTGGACATCCCGCTGCAGCACACACACCCAGAAACCCTGCGCCGAATGAAGCGCCCTTGGGATGGTGACCGCTACCTAGCACTAGTTGAGAAGGTCCGCGCGGCCATGCCAGACGCCTGCATCCGAACGACCTTCATCGTCGGCTTCCCCGGAGAGACCGAAGACGAATTCAACCATATGGTGAAATTCGTCCGTGACTCCCAGCTCGACAGAGTCGGGGCATTCATGTTCTCGCGCGAGCCGGGCACGCCCGCGCACGACATGCCCGCCCAGGTCGCGCACAAGATCAAGCAGGATCGATACGACCGTCTGATGCGAGCTCAGCACTCGATTTCACTCGCCAAAAACAAAGCCTGGGAGGGCCGCTCGATACAGATTCTTGTCGATGAAGCAAAGGACGGCTGGATCGCGGGACGCTCCTTCCGCGACGCGCCAGAGATTGACGGCTGGGTCTATGCACAGGGCGACGCCGAGCTCGGATCACTAGCTGAAGTGACCATCACAGAGGGCAAAGATCACGATCTCTACGGCCACCTGGAGGGCGTAACACCCTCCAAGCGGCGGCTTATGCCGCTGCAGATGGCAAGCCCGAAGGCCGCACAATAGCTAGCCTTTAGCCAGCCGATCAATATCCTCGATCTTGAATCGAACGGTCCGAATGTAAGGCTGTTTCCCTTCGTCCCAATGCCCGTAAGTCGTCGAGACGATCGTGCCGTCCGGCAGGATTAGCACGCCAGGATACGCGCAGTCCCAGGCGTTCTTGTTGTCCTTCAGCCGCACTCTGTATTGGCCTTCTCGACCCTCAACGATGTCCTCATAGGTGCCGACCCAGCCGACCCAATCGCCCTTCGTCTTGCTCTCTAGGGTTGTGTCTCTGAAAGAGATGAACAAGCGGCCATCGGGCGTGTACTGAGCCGTGTGGCGATCGCCCGTGAGGCTTCCTGGCAGCTCTCGCGGCTTGGTCCAAGTTTTCGCCTCGTCATCTGAGAAGATCACGTGAGAGTTCTTCGTCCTTGAATTCTCTCGCAGCAGAACGCAGAGCTGATTTCCATCCGGCGAACGAATAATCCCCGGCTCACATAGCGCCACATCGTCCGCCTTGAAAATCTCCTCAGGGAAGCTCCAAGTCATGCCCCCGTCGCTGCTGAACGTCTGATAAAGCGTCATCGTCTTGACCCGCTTGCCGCCCTCCTTGAAGAAGCGACCATCGTCATGGAATAAGGCCACGTATCGCCCGTCCTTCAGCTGTTCCAAACAGCCCATGACGACGATGCCGCCCCAGTCGCCAACACTTTCCAGTTCGCTCCAGTTGGCACCATCATCCTCGCTCACAGCGAGCCTGGCCGGATAGAGCCCGGACCACATAATCAGCCTCTTCTTGCCAGTCTTAGGGTCGATCACGCGGTGGAGAGTCGGCACTTCCTTGCTCGTCATCCAGGAGTCGGGTGTCGGAATTCGGTCAGACCAGGTCTTGCCGCCGTCGTCTGACCGCTTATAGACAATCCCTCCTCTGCCGTGGCCCTTCGGATAGACCGTGAGAATCGTCTTGCCATCTTCGAGAAGGACAGTTGTCGGATGGCCAAGATACTGACCCTCTTCACGGTCCACAACCACATGAAACTCCTCATGCTGGTCCAGGTCAACGATCGGAATTGTGTAGCCTCTGTTCACTTTGTCCTGCCCTGGCCAATCAAGTTCAGCGAGCTTGGCCGCCACTACTTCATGTCCTGAATCTCCGGGATGAAGCCCATCCACCAGAAGATCCTCAGCCGCATCAACACTCTCATAGTGAGCATAGACGTCGATCAGGTCAATGCCCTCTGCAGCAGCCAGTTCGCGAACCGCACCGGCATACCTGCTAACCACATGGTTGAATCCCCACTTCTTGGAAGCGTCGTACGGAGCCTTTCCATATCGCTTCTCAAGGCCGCCCTTCCAAAAGCCTGGATTAGGAGTCATCAGGACAGGCGTAATCGACCGAGCCTGCAGCACATCCACAAAGAACTTGAGGTTCTTGCGGTAGTCAGCCAGTGAAACACGCGGCTCCGTCGCGCCCTTCCAAACATCGATGGAGGAGTCATTCAGGCCGAACTGGATCACAACTGCATCGGGCTCTTGCCCAAGCACATCTGGTGCAAAGCGACGACGAGCCGCTGCGGTTGTGTTCCCACCTACACCGGCGTTAATGACATCAACCGACATGCCAGCCGCAGCCAACTTTGACTCCAAACGATCCGCATAAACTCGCTCCACAGTCGACCGAGGGGCGGTGGTTGAGTCGCCAAATGCGACGATGCGCAGTTCAGCCTGAAAAACTGCAGAAAGCAGGAATGTGGTCATAGAATCAGCCTCGCGGCAGGTTTACCCCGAATCAGCTGAACCGCGACCCGGTCTCGTGGCACAATGGAGCAGCCATGCCGATCCGAGTCGGAATCATCAGCTCCGCCCACGTTCACGCACCCAGCTTTGTTGCGTGCTGCATCGCCTCGCCCGGCGCAGAAGTCGTCGGCCTCTGGGACGATGACGCTGCCCGAGGAAAAGCCTTCGTGGATCAGATCAATAGCAGTGGCTCGGCTCAGTCCTCAACGGGCGCCGTGATCGAGGGGAGCGGGTCAAATCTCAGCTTGTTTGGCTCACTCAATGAGCTCCTGCAAAACGTTGATGCTGTGGTGATCTGCAGCGAAAACATGAAGC
>JALGYA010000097.1 GCA_029824475.1 Fimbriimonadia bacterium
GAGAGCATTCCGACTCCTGAGCCCCACCTCTTTCCTGGCGTCGTCCACCCGTCGGCTCCAAGAATCTGAGCCCTGCCGCCTGCCGCCTTGTCTAGCCCAAAAATGACGCGTGCGAGCTCTGTCCTGCCTGCGCCGCTGAGCCCGGCGATGCCCAGCACTTCGCCGCGATGCACATTAAAGCTTGCGTCGAGGCCGAATACGGCGCTGTCAGCCTCATTGACCTCCATGATGATATCGCCTTGCGTCCGCTCCGATCTCGGATACATCTCGTCCACATCACGGCCAACCATCATCGAGATGATGGCGTCGACTGACTCTTCGTGTGCGTCGATGCGACCCACCATCTCTCCATCCCTCAGGACGTGTGCTTGGTCGGCAATTCGAACGATTTCGTCCAGGAAGTGGGAGATGTAGATGATCGCTTTCCCATCGTTCTTAAGCCTCTCGATCTGGACGAAGAGCTTTTCGACGTCTTCGCGGCCAAGACTCGACGTCGGCTCATCGAACAGCAGGACTTGGGCGTCTGCTGCAAGAGCACGGGCAATTTCAACCACCTGCTGCTGGGCAATTGGCAGCGTTCGAGCGAGGGCTGTCGGATTGATCTCCGGGTAGCCCATCTCGGTCAGAACCTCTTTTGCCTGCTTGTTCATTGAGCGCCGGGACAAGACACCGCCTTTCTGGATTTCTGAGCCGAGGAAGATGTTCTCCGCGACCGAAAGGTGCTGGCAGATCGCCAGCTCCTGGTGGATTAGCGCCACACCGGCTTTGTGCGCGGCCAGGGGAGTCTTCGGGTTGAAAGGCTTGCCGTCGAGCGTGAGACTGCCTTCGTCCGATGCCAGCTCACCGGCAAGGATTCGCATGAGCGTGCTCTTGCCCGAGCCGTTTTCACCCACGAGGCCATGGACTTCACCTTTGGTGACAGAGAAGTCGACCTTGTCCAAAGCTTGGGTCAGGCCGAATCGCTTGCTGATGCCGGTTGCGGAAAGATAGCTCAAAGTTACTCGCCAGGATTGATGAAGGACGCGGCGTCGGTGATGGTGGCACCTGTGTCGATTCTCTTCTCAACATCCTCGCCTTTGAGGTGCTTGATCATTGTCAGTGCTCCGAGGTACCCGATGTTGTGCGGATCCTGAACGACAAGTGCTTTTACGCTGCCATCCTCGATGCCTGCCAGCAGCCCATCAGAGGAATCAAACCCAACGAAGTGAACTTGATCCGCGAGCCCCGCATCCTGGATCGCTCGCATCGTGCCGAAGGCCGAAGGCTCGTTCGGAGCGAAAATGCCGTCGAATCCTGGGTCATCGCTGGACCGAAATCGGCCGATCAGGTTCTCCGCTTTGGTCTGAGCGGTCTCCGCTGTGACTCCTGCGAACTGGTCAGAACTGAGAACTGTGAGGCCAGGGTGGTCTGCAATTGCCGCGAGAAAACCCTCTTCCCGCTGCGTGGTCGATGCGTTGCCCTCGCTGTATCGCAGGAGGACGATGCGGCCCGTTTCACCGACGAGTTCCGCAAGTCGCTCACCGGCCATTCTTCCGGCTTGGAAGTTGTCTGTCGCTACGAAGCTGACCGTGCCGGTCTCATCCTGCAGCCCTGTTCCGAAGAGCACGACTGGGATGCCTTCATCAATCGCTTCCGAGACAGAGCGTCTGATCGCGACGTCATCCATGGGCGCGAGAACGATGCCGTCCACGCCTTTCGCGATGAAGTCCTCGATAATCTTGATCTGCTCTTCGCGGCTGTCTTCTCGAACTGCGCCCTTCCAGATCACCTCAACGCCCTCTTCTTCACCAGCCTTGAGTGCGCCAGCTTCGACTGTCTTCCAGAAGGAGTGAGTCGTGCCGACCGGGATGACGGCGATGGTGAGCTTGCCGTCATCGGCAGTCTTGGGAGAACATGCCGCCGCGAAGATCGCGGCGACAAGAAGCGTGGCTGACAGGATGCGAGACATGGTTTAAGCGCCAACCAGTTTGGCCATTTCAGGGTCGTCAAGGTCGTCTGTGCCGACAACGGCTGCGCCTGTGTCGATGATCTTTTCAACGTCCTTTCCATTGAGCTTATCGACCATCTTGACCACAGAAAGGTAGCCCATCATCTCCGGGTTTTGAACGACCAGTGCGTTGATTTCGCCGGCCTTCAGACCTTCGTTGAGAGTATCAGAGGAGTCAAATCCGACGAACTTGACCTTTCCGGCAAGCCCTGCTTCCTGCAGCGCTCGGAGCATTCCGAATGTTGCCGACTCGTTGGGGCAGAAGATTCCGTCGAACTCCGGAGTGCCGCCTGCTGCGAATTTTCCGAGGAGGCTCTCGCTCTTGCTCTGTGCGCCCTCTTTTGATGCGCCAGCGTACTGATTGGAAGAAATGACCTCGAGACCCGCTTCCGCCGCGGCTTCAAGGAACCCTTCCTCTCGCTGCTGAGTGCTGTCGGAGCCTTCAAGGTATCGGAGCAGGATGACTTTGCCAGAACCGCCCATCTCTGCTGCCAGACGTTCGCCGCCCATCTTGCCGGCTGCCTTGTTGTCAGTGGCAACGTAGCTGAACTGCTTGTCGGATTCGAGCCCAGAGTCGAAGATCAGGACAGGGATATCGTCGGCGACTGCGTCTCCAACCGGCCCGCGGAGGGCTACGCTGTCGAGTGGAGCGAGGCAGATGCCATCCACACCGCGCGAGATGAAGTCCTCCACAACTTGGATCTGCTGGGATCGGTCATCTTCTTTGAGCGGGCCCTTCCAGATCACTTCAACGTCAAGCTCATCGCCGGCTCTCTTGGCGCCGGCTTCGACGGCTTTCCAGAATACGTGAGAAGTGCCCTTCGGAATGACGGCAATTGTGTACTTGCTGTCTCCAGTATCCGTGTCTGCGGACTTATCGCCGCCATTGCATCCTGCCAGGACGAGGCACGCCAGGCCTGCCAACCACACCAGTCTCTTCATGGTGCCGTTATGCTGCCACATTGGGGCTGCCTGTTGCCTGGATTATCGGCGTTCGTAGAAGACGATTTGTGACGCGAACATGTGGGCTGCTGGATATCCGGGGTTTCGAGTCGTGTTCTTCCAGTCATCGAGGATGTATTCGATCCTCGCTTTCTTTCCGGCTTCCACCCAATTTGAGGCGTCGATTTCCCACGGTCTGCAGACAGTTCCCGGCCCCCAGCCGGCCCGGTCAAACTTCCACGTTCCGCCCTGCGGGCGGACCGGGTTGAGATACGGATCGGTGGTCCAGAGCAGGTTGGTTTTGCGCGTTCCGTTCACGTCGATCCAGCGCCGGATCGGCATGAATTCGGCAGCGTTGTCGCGGTTGGGCGACATGCCGTGGCCGGTGGCGGTGATTCTCAGCTTTGTTCTGTCAGCGTTCTCTGGGATGCTTAGGTTGAGCACAGGTGCACTCTTGGAGAACGGCTTGTCGTCATTGCCGATTTCCCAATAGCCGTTCCAGAGGTTTCTGATTTCTGTGGGCCGCCACTGAGATGGTCCAGGGTAGAGGTCGATGTCGATGCTGACCGCGAAGCCCTGCGTCCATGTCTCGATCCAGGTGTCGATCTTGCGTTCGCCTTTGAGGAGCGGCAGGTAGTCGGTGACGTCGACCTTCCAGGTGTAGCTTCGCTCGAAGGGCGTCATGTAGCGGACGAGTTCGAACGGCTGGCCTTCTTCGTCGTAGATGCGGATCGTGGCGCGGCGATCCCATTCATCCATTCCTTGCGGTGTTTCTCCAAGGCTCAGGGTCAGGATGGCGCGGCCAATCTCGCTGGTGTCTTCGGGGAATTGAGCAGTGGCGGCTGTTGTCTGCTTGCCGCTGTTCACGACAGCCTTGTCCATGACTTTGACTCGGATCGGCTTGGCGGGAGCCTTTGTCGGTTCTGACCATTTGATCAGCAGGTTATCGATGCTCGCCTCAGCTGTCGGGCCTGAAGTTCGGCCACCGAAAGCCGCGCGGCTTTCATACGGGTGCATCTCTGCGATGAACTGCTCGTCGTAGATCTTCTGCTCGCGCCGCTGGACAGTGACGAGTGAGCCGCCCGTGGTCTCTTCGATTGTGATCTTGACCGGTACAGATCCGGTGTCGCGGAACTCCAGTTCAGACCGCTTGTTGAAGACTTCGATGCCATCCCAGTGGAGGCTGATCTCTCGCTCTGGGCGGCCATAGACGTTGCCGTTGCCGTCGAACCAGTGCTTTGTCGGGGGGTTCGAGATGTCGAACCCGATGCCAAATGACTTGGCGATATTCGGCTCCTCCCAGGCATCGACCTTGGGCGCTTTGCCCTTGTCGCCGTGAGTGGCGGTATCCAGCAGCGCGAATCCGATGCCCTCACGGCCAGTGCTGATTTCGAGATCAAAGGTGACCTCGACTGAGCTGTGGAGCCCGTCGGAAGTCTTCTCAAACCCGATGGAGCTGGACGTGTCCGATTGGAAGCCATTCAGAAGAAGCAGTTTCCCGCCGCTGATCGGGCGGCCTCTCCGCGACTCCTTGAAGTCAAGCTCGTAGGCCGTGCCTCCACTGCCGTTGAAGTCCTGGACGGTTGCGACGCTGGTCGTGAGCGCTGCTGCTAGCAGAGGGAGAACCATGCGGTTATTCTACTGCCGCCGCTCGAGGCTCCAGCGCATAAGGTACGGGTGGCCTGTGTGGGCCATTGAGATGCCCCAGGTGACCTCTTCCTTGCTGCCATGATTCACGAGATCGGGACGGTAAGCACCGGGGGCGTTGATCCGGCCTTCCATCTGGATCGTCGTCTTGGTCATCTGGAGGCCGTCCTGCGCGAAGTAGATGCCCCTGCCAACGTTGCTGACGACGGAGACAATCCCGCCGTTTTCAGGCCAAGCCATCACCTCGTGCCCTTCCGGCTGGATGTCCTGTCCGTCGTTCATCTTGGTCCAGGGACCGGCAGGGTGATCGGCGACCGCCACTCCCATTTTCGTCTGGCCCGGTGTCCGCTCGTAGGCACGGCCTTTGAAGTACATCCAGTACTGGTTTTCTCTGAATACCAGCACGGCGTCATCCACTCTGAATGAGTCGAAGTTGGCCGTCTCTGGTTCGGAGGGGAGGAGAACGGGCTTATCTTTGCTGACCCGTTCGTTCGACGTGATCACGCCGTCATCGTCCAGCCTGACTTTGCAGACGCCGATGGCTGTGCGATTCCACCGGTTGTAGTCGTTGCCTTTGTTGTCGAAAGTGGAGCCCACGCCTGTGTAGTAGACCCAGAGATCGCCGCTCGGGTCCTGGATGACGTTTGGTGTGAAGACACCGTGCCAATCCCATGCGCCGAACTCACCACGCCGGACAGCTTCACCCATCTCGGTCCAAGAGTGGCCTTCGTCTTCTGATTTGGCGTACCAGACGTCGGCAGCGTAGCCGCTCGGATAGATCGGTTTATCGTTGGTGACCTTGGAGTAGAAGACGTAGTACTTGCCGCCCAGCTTGATCACATCGCTCGGGTCTCTTCGGCAGACGCCGACCTCCTCACCGATGCCCGTCACAGGGCTGGTGGTGAAGCTGAAAGTGGCCGCTTGGTCGATAGCTGCGAGAAGCAGGGCAGTGATCACAACAGAAGTTTAGCCCGATTCAATCCTCGCCGTATTCCACGGAAGGGGCGCTGATCTGCAGGCAGAATTACTGGGTTGCCCCGCAAAATTGAGAGAAAAGTCCAGTTTTGTGCGGATTTCGTTAGACTAGGGGGGAGGAATTTTTATGAGGTTTATGTACAAGGGCGGCGTTCTGGCGTGTGCCCTCATTCTTGGATCGGCCATGGCGTCGGTCGCTGGTGCTCAATCAGTGACACGTCTGGGTTCATCGGATCATGGCACCGGTGACAACCTGGGGCATGACGTGGACATCTACGGCGACTGGATGATTGCCGGCGCTCCAGGCCACGACCACAACGGTGATGGCAGCGGAGCCGCCTATGTTTTCAAAATGGCTGGCTCTGGCTGGTCGGAGAACGCCGAGCTGTTGCCATCTGACAGTGTGGCCGGCGATTCAGTGGGTGCATTCGACAGCGTCGCCACTGACGGCGCGTACGCCGTCGTCGGCGGCATTGGCCACAGTTCGGCTGGCGCCAACGCAGGTGCTGCTTGGGTGTTCCAAAACACCGGAAGTGGCTGGACTGAGACACAAAAGCTTCTGCCAGGCTCAGTGGTTGCGGGTGAGAGGTTTGGCTGGTCTGTGGATGTTGACGGTCAATGGATGATCGTCGGGGCTCCGCAGGGGTTGAAGGGCGAATGCTATATCTACCGAAACACAGGTTCTGGCTTTGTCCCGTTCCAGATGATCGTTTCGTCGGATCAGGTCTTTGGCAGTCGATTTGGCTACTCCGTTGAAATCGATGGCGACCGCCTCATCGTGGGTGACTGGACCGGAGTAGGTGGCCTCGGTGGCGCGTATGTCTTTGACTTTGATGGGACGACTTGGAATGAGACGGTCAAACTGGCCGTCGCCGATGCGGGACCCAGACCAAGGTTTGGCCTGTCCGTGTCGCTGGACGGCGACAACGCAGTTGTCGGCGCCTTCGGTGACCTCGTTAACGGAGAGCGAAGCGGTTCTGCTTACGCGTTCTCCAGATCAACTGGCACGTGGATGCAGACCGCGAAATTCGTACCGGATGATGGCGCAGCGGAGGATTCGTTCGGGCAGGAAGTCGCAGTTTCTGGCGACGTGATCGTAGTGGGAGCGCATCAGCACTACGGCCACTCGAACTACGGCGCAGCCTATGTGTATCGAGACTTTGGCGCTGGTTGGGTGTTTGAGGAAGAACTGGTCGGCCCTGGTCGGTTTGGTGCTGCGGTTGATGTTGATGCAGGCGAAATCGTTGTTTCTGCAGAGACCGAAGAGAACAAGGGCTTTCTCTATATCGTGGAAGTTCTCTCTGAAGAGCCCGATGCCCGCGAACTTGTGAAAGTGACTCGCGAAAAGATCGAGAAGCTCGACATCGAGAATGGCAAGAAGCGTGAGCTGGTCCGGCGACTTGACACGACCGACAGGCAATTGGAGCGGGTCACCGACTCAGGTCACCGCTCGGCTGAGAAGGTCGTTGACGGCATGATCAAGGAAGTTGATCGCACTGCTGACAGGCTCATCGATGAAGACTCGAAAGAGAAGATCAAAGTTGAGCTCGTCAAGGTGAAAGAGCAGATCAAGAAAGAGCGGCTGGAGTTGGCGGGCTAGCCCACCTGATTCGGTCTTTCAAAAACAGCCCGGGCAATGATGCCCGGGCTGTTTCATTTGGAGGAGGTGTCTGGATCGATCGGCACGAGCCGGATGCTGGTGATCAAGAGGGCGGGATCCTCTTGATCACCAGCCCCTAGACGGAAAGTGTGCTCCTGTCCTTGGAAGTTGAGAATCGCCACCACGGCTTCCTCGACTTCTCCATCCGTGTTGGGAAGCACGGCTTGGTTTTCGCCACCTGCTGCCTGCATGCGAAGAGCAACTTCTGTTGAAGACTCGTATGTGACCCGAACTTCACACTCCATCGGAGGGCTATGAAATGCCCATGAGACCGCTGAACCGTCGTTGGTCATACCGAGCAGACTGCGCTCCTCTTCTGCCTTGAGCACGTCTCGGCCGTACCAGTAGTCGTAGTCCTCCGGTGCACGATGAGACTCGGTGTCGGAGGACATGTCGCTCACTGTGTTTGAGGTGAGAAAAACGTCACCTTCGGTTCTTGCCGTGATGGCTAGAAGCGATACGATGCCTTTGGAGTTGGCTCTAATCGGCTCAGGGCCCCGGCTCGCCGCGATCGCCGTAAGAGCCCAAGTCAGGCCGACAACAGACGCCGCCGCAATCAGCGTCTCTAGGATCGGCAGCATCCACTGCTGTTTCATGCTGTCCTTGTGCATCAGACTTTCACGAACACCTTGTGGCGCTTCATCCACCAGAGAAGTAGCCACTTCACGGTCATGACGCCGACCGCCAGGATCAGCGCCTTGTATGGGCCGGACATGTCGGCCAGGGCAGCCAAGAACCAGTCGGAAATATCACGGAATGGGATGAACCTGGCGCCGACGTAAATGGCGAGGGCGTTCATACCGATCGGGATCCAGAACCAGCCGAACCACTTCTGTTTCCAGACATCGATCACTGTGTAGAACAGCGAGAGAAGAAGAAGACTCCAGCCTGCGCAGTAGACAGCAAACGACGGGCTCCAGAGCGATTTGATCATCGGCTGGACTGTCCCCCAAACGATGCCGAGCCCGAGACAGCCGATGCCATAAGAGAGCAGGAGAATGCTGACACTTAGATGTGGCTCTGGACGGCTGCGCAGGTAGCTTCCTGTGAGGGCACCCATCAATGCCATCGCCGCGGCGGGGAGAATTCTGAGCGTGCCTTCAGGGTCAAAAACTCCCATATAGAGGCCCATATGGAGGAGGTTGCGGTCCAAGTACGAGAAGACACTGTGCGTTGGTGTGATCACCCCGGCGCCAACGCCAGGGATCGGAACGACTTCAAGCGCAACCCAGGTGCCGACCAGGAGCCCGATGCACCACGAGATTTGGCCCTTTATAGGCCGATGCAGAACGATCGTGCCAGCGATGAAGTACGCCATTCCGATCAGCCAGAGCACCGTGTACCAACGCACGTCAAACCAGTTAAGCCTGACCAGCATAGGGAGCGCTCCGAGGAAGACCAGCAGCCCGCCACGGCGCAGCAGCTTGACCTGAATGCTCATTTTGGAGACGCCCTGCTCCAGGCGGCGGGTGATCACGTAGGGCATCGTGACGCCGGAGACGAAGATGAAGAGAGGGAAGATCAGATCCCAGGCTCGGACACCGGCCCAGCCGGCGTGTTCTGTTTGATACGCAAGGCCAGAGCTAAGCCACTCCCAGCCGAGCAGATCGGTGAGCGCACGCACGACCGAGAGGCCGCCGATGATCCAGAACATATCGAAGCCCCGCAGCGCGTCAAGAGATGCTAGACGCTGGGGAGCTTTAGGTTCTGCCGGTTCCGCTGCTGCAGCCATGCTCATTGTCTGAGACGGCACAGCCGACAAAAAGAGGCGATCCTAGCCGTCGAAACAGCCGACCATGAGGCTGATCGGGTGGTCCATGTCGCTGAACTGATGCTCGATGTTTTTGGTGGCCAGTCCGGCTGAATGTGCTGCACGCGCGAACTGGTGCAGCGTGAATAGGCCCATCGTATGGACATCTGTAATCCGTTCGGTGACACCGTTTTTGCGTACGAGGAAGAAGAAGGTCACCTCACATGTGGTGTCGAGCGGATTCGGATCATAGTGCTCCATGATCGTCGTCACCTCGACTCCCTTTGCCTTGTGTGTCTGCGTCTCCACAAAGTTCTGCTGGAAGTTCTCAATGAGCCCTTCAGGCAAGCAGAGAAACGCTCCGCCTGGCCGAAGGTGCGCTGCGGCAGTTTTGAAGCACTGCTGAAGCTCTTCCTCGGTCGTCATGTAGGCGATCGCATCGTGGATGATAACCGCGTCGAATTTCTGACCAAGGCGAACACTGCGCATGCAGTCAACGATGTACTGATTCTCAGGATTAACGCCGCGGGCATGCTCGACCATTTTGGGGCTGATATCGACGCCAGTGACCTTATATTCGTTCTTTAACCACCAATCGAGGCTGCCGCCTCCGCTGCCAAGATGCAGGATCGTTCCACCATCTTCGACGCCTAAATTACCGAGCAGCTCGACGTAGAGCGCCGACTCCTCTGCATAGTCCTCCGGCGGACTCAGCAGCGGCCAAATCCAGGCGTGAGATGTATAGAGGATGGGAGGCGTACAGCACTTCATTTCAATCACGACGGCGTTTCTTCTCCTTTTTCAGACGAGATCCAGGTCGCAACCTCTTCAAGTCTTTCTCTTTCGACGGCGGCTACGAACGGGCCGAGAGGATCAAAAACTATGTGGTGATGAGTGGCCTCATCGGTGTATCCGATGATCGAGACCAGCTCGCCGGCTTCATTTTTGAACCCATGAATCATCTCAACGCCCGGCACGTGGGCCATCACCCCACGGACACGACGGCTCCGTTCCGCGAATTCATCTTCCATTCCCGGGCGGATTTCCCATTTTGAAACGACCAAGTACATAGTGCTTCTCCAAGAGCCACCCAACTCGGTGGCTTGTTTTAGTATAAGGAAAAATGTGGAAAACGGCTTTCCGATATTGATTTGACCTTGCTGGTACGATGGAAATCCATGAAGCAGAGGCCGTTCTTGATCAGCATTGCGGGCGGCTCTGCCTCCGGAAAGACAACCCTCGCCGAGGCGCTGGTGGCGGAGCTGGGGGATCGTGCGGAGCTGCTCTCTCTCGATTCGTTCTTCCGAAAAGAGGACCCCACCGCTCCCCAAGTCTGGTTTGAGTTTGAGAAGGGGGAGATGTTCAACTTCAATCATCCGGAGTCGG
>JALGYA010000310.1 GCA_029824475.1 Fimbriimonadia bacterium
ATAGAGGGCTTCGAGCTCCCCTGGAGTAGGCACATAGGTCACTCTCACTACCAGGGCGACCGGCAGGGGGCCAGATCGAAGCAGATCGCTAAATCGGCCGCTTCCTCCATAGAGGAAAACCCGCCTATTGAACCGGAAAACTCGATCGGCGCTTGAAGAGTGGGTGCGACAAGAACTGCATCATCAACAACGATCGCCAGTCGCCTTCCAACGTGTTGGCTAGTGAACCTACTGAACGCAGGCCTATGCCCGATCTCGATATAGAACAAGAGGAGGGGCTCGACACGTCCAGGCCCGAAGTCGGTATTGACAGTGCGAATGATGCTGCCATCGAAACTGGCGGGCTCAAGGTCACCTAGAGAAAGGAGATTCGTAGATCTGTCTTGAGCATGGGGCTTCACACTTCGGAATGCCAGCTCACCGCGGCGCGCCACGAGGGAGATGACACGCTGCGTCACTTGTTCGCCTTCATTGGGAATGAGCACGACGATTTGGTCACAATCAAATAGAACCTCCGCTCTGTTTCTGCCATAGAACTCATCCATTCGATCAGCAACGACTCTAGCGGCAGCTGAAGTATTCCGAGAAACGCGCTGCAGGTCCTTTGGGACGAGTACAACAACGACCGTGTCACCAGAGTTCCTCTGAACCAATGTCCTGACGATCAAAATCGCAGGCACAAGCAAGATCGCAACGACGACGATGGCTGCAATCGGCCTCTGGCCAGTCCAGGCGAAACGTTTCGCCACGTCAAGATCTTGGCTTTGTTCCTCTATCTGGGTCCCTTGCTCTGCCCTTTGCGCGGCCAACTCTTCTGAATGCCAGGCTGCAAGGCCCGCTGCAATTCGATTGACCATCACTAGAGTAGAGACAATCAGAAGGATTATGGAGGCATCATGAATCAGCGACAGCACCAGACTGCCTTGGAAGTCGGCAGGCGTTTCAGCCCTAGCATCGACTCGGGCCACAATCCTAATCAGAATCCAACTTCCCCAAAAGCATGACCACCAGAGATCAACTAGCCCGGTAGTGGCGTCGGAGTCGTGAGCAGCGAGGTAGAGGTCTTTCATTGCTTGATAGGGTTTAAAGAGGTTGAAGATGGGGATGAAGAAGTACCCTACCGCCCAACCTGGCCGGATTCGCATGCTCGCCCCTAGGTTCCAGGCGTTGCGGTTGGCCCGAACGACCCAAACGGAGAAGACTATCGTGATGACCACTAATAGGACGGTGCTTGTCCCGATGGTGATCGCTAGCCAGCGATAAACGGCATCAATTTGAGCAAAGTCGATAGTGACTCCGCGGGCGACTCGGGTTGTTTGGCGGTAGATCATCGCGTGCATGATGAGCGCGATGATGACTCCAGCAAGATACGTGATGAGGAGGATGGAGAGCCAGCGCGTGAAGTGAGTGAGGTTTTGGTAGCCCATCGCCTTTACCCCCAAGCTTCAAATCTCTTTTGCGTAGTGTTCATGTTAAGGGGTGCGGGTAGGATTTTCCATTCAGGCTCCTTCGACGAGTCGCCAACGATTCGTTAAATGGGTTGCGATCAACGTTTGCGAAGGAGGAAACACGTGAGCGATACCAATGGCGTCGCCCCCACTCCAAACGACCTCACCCTTAACGCCAGCATCTTCCTCTCTCGCGCCATGCTCGCCGCCCGCGCTGGCCAGCAGTTCGGCGGCAAACGTGACCTCTACGCTGTCCTTGGGTACAACCGGGTCCTCCAGTACGCCGATCACTACGCGAGGTACCGCCGGCAGCACATCGCCAGACGCATCGTCACCGCGAAGCCCGCAGCCACCTGGCGCCACGGCGCAGGTGCCCGAAGACGAGGTCGCGGCCCTCCCGGCCGCTGCCAGTTGGCTTGGGGGCGGCGGAGACATCCTGATCGTCGATGATGACGCCAGCAACCGTGACCTTCTGCAGCGGCGGCTCGATCGTCAAGGTTACAATTCCATCTCCGTCGATGGTGGTCAACCCGCGCTAGATTACCTCGCTTCGGAGCGTGTCGACCTTATCCTGCTGGACGTCAAGATGCCCGACATGAACGGTATCGAAGTGCTGGAGGTGCTGAAAAAGGACAGCGTCCTTCGCCACATCCCGGTCATCATGCTCTCTGCTCTGGACAATATGGATCTGATCGTGCAGTGCATCCTCCTGGGAGCGGAGGACTATCTCTTCAAACCGTTCAACCAGATTCTGCTTAGAGCCCGGATCGGCGCCAGCCTGGAGAAGGTGCGCCTGCGTAGGCAGCAGGCGAAGCGCTGGACCGTGTTCGTCTCCTCACCTGGTGACGTCATCCCCGAACGCCGCATCGTGAAGCGTGTCATCAGCCAGCTTAACGACGAGTTCTCGGGACAGATATTCCTGAAGCCGATCTTCTGGGAGGAAGAGCCTCTCCTCGCGTCCGAGACATTCCAGTCCCAGATCGAGTCGTCGGGCGAGACCGATTTCTACGTAGGCATCTTCTGGTCGCGGCTCGGCTCGAAGCTCCCCGACCACATCCGCCGGCCCGACGGCAGCCGCTACCTATCGGGGTCGG
>JALGYA010000311.1 GCA_029824475.1 Fimbriimonadia bacterium
CTGAAGGAGGCGATTGTGGAGACATTCAAACGTCGTGGGACGGCACTGCCAATTAGGGTGCCCGTCGCGCTTACTTGGGAGTTCTACGAAAATGCGCTAGTTCAGGAGCGGTGGCAGGCTTTTGTGAAAAAGAACCTCCTGGCATCACCGTACAACTCTCTGCCATATGTGATCGATCGAATCAGCAGCCTCGTCCTGCCAATCGACGGAAGCATGTGACTTACGCAAGTCCCACAGGTCCCTCCGACCGTCCCAGTCCGATTGAACCCTTGCCTGCAGCTCGGTCATACTTGGGTATGGCAGAGTATCGGCAGGCCCTTTCATTCGATGACGTCCTTCTCGTCCCGAAGAAATCACAAGTCCTGCCCTCAGAAGTTGACACCTCTTCCAAGATCCTGCCCGGCATTACGGTCAAATCTCCGATCATGTCCAGCCCGATGGACACGGTGACCGAAGCCCGGCTCGCCATCGCCATCGCCCGAGAGGGCGGAGTGGGAGTCATCCACCGCAACATGCCGATCGATGTGCAGGCCAGTCTTGTCGACCGGGTGAAGCGATCCGAGCACGGGATTATCACCAACCCGATTAAGCTGACCCCGGACGCCCGTATTCAAGATGCCGTTGAGCTGATGGAGCAGTTCCACATCTCCGGCGTGCCGATCGTCGATAAAAACGAGAAGCTAGTCGGCATCCTCACAAACCGCGACATCCGGTTCGAAGATGACTATTCGAAGAAAGTCACGAGCCGGATGACGAGCAAGAACTTGATCACCGCACCTCCTGGAACAACTCTGGAAGCAGCCGAGGAGCTGCTCGGTGAGCACCGGATTGAGAAGCTGCCGATCGTCAATGACGAAGGCATTCTTCAGGGCCTCATCACTATCAAAGATATTGAGAAGGTCCTCCGGCACCCGGATGCCACGAAGGACAGCAAGGGCCGCCTCGTGGTTGGTGCTGCCATTGGAGCTCTGCGGGAACCGCTGGAGCGGTCGCAGGCTCTTTACGACGCAGGTGTTGACTTCATCATGGTGGACGCGGCGCACGGCCAGAGCAAGGGCGTTATCGACTGCGTGAAGCTGATCAAGTCGAAGATTCCGGACCTGCTTGTTGTGGCAGGAAGCGTTGCAACGAAGGAAGGGGTTAGAGACATTCACGCGGCAGGTGCAGATGGGATTCGCATCGGCATCGGTGCTGGTTCGATCTGTACAACGCGAGTGGTCGCCGGGATCGGCGTTCCTCAGTTCACGGCTGTGAAGGATTGCTGTGAAGAGGCTGACAAGCTTGGCATTCCGACCATCGCAGACGGTGGAATCCGGTCATCCGGTGACGTTGTGAAGTGTTTGGCAGCGGGCGCGAGCTGCGTGATGATGGGCAGCATGTTCGCCGGCTGTGAAGAGAGCCCGGGCGAGACAGAGATTTACCGAAACAGAGCCTACAAGGTCTACCGCGGAATGGGGTCAATCGCTGCGATGAAGCAGGGTTCCAGCGACCGTTACTTCCAGGTGAAGGACATCGCGAAAGCCCTCGTTCCAGAGGGTGTTGAAGGCCGTGTGCCCTACAAGGGTCCGATCAGCGATACGATCTACCAGGTGATGGGCGGGCTTCGATCCGGCATGGGCTACTGCGGAGCGAACAGCCTATCTGATCTGCAAGAGAAGGCAGAATTCGTTCAGATTACGAACGCTGGTCTCAGGGAGAGCCATCCCCACGACGTTTCGATCACGAAAGAGCCGCCGAACTACAGCTCGCCTTACGCTGGCGGCGAGTCCGAGTAGCGGACCTCATGCCATTTCTCAACGACAGTCGCCGTCATGATGACGGCGTCTGTCGTTTCTGCAAGCAGCGGTTTTACGGTGTCTGAGCAGAAGAGACTTCCCTTCGGTAATCCTCTCAGCACAGGCCGGATTGTCGCCGGAAGTGGGTCAGCTGCATCCATGACCGCGAGGCTGATGACGACCCGCGACTCCCTCGAAACCCTGAGCATCTCTGAGGCTGCGGCGAGAGCAGAAGCCGGGGCCGGAAAGAGGGCGAAGTCAGCGTTTCTCCCATGCCTGCCATCGTGCCCGGCAATGACTGACGCGAACGACACTTCCCGGATATTGTCTGCCGCTAAGAGGCAGACTAGCTGCTCGCTTCTGGACAGCGTATTCAGCCGCCCTTTCCATGATTGGCAAAGGTCGAAAAGCCTCCTGGGCGGCCGCTGGCCCAATGAGCTGATCGCGAACATGATGGCCTCTACGGCATCGATGGCAGGTCGAAGCCGCCCGTGCTCGGCCATCCAGACTATGATCGTCTCGCACGAAGGGATAGAGGTGGGGTCACGCAGAATCGCGCTGGTGAGGATCTGCTGAGCTCTCTCTTCACTACCTGAGCTGAGGGCGTCATTGGCCAGCCAGACGATCGCCTCTTGGAAGTCGGTCTGAGTTTTCAGTCGCATCGGGGCAGCCCACGTCTCCTCCAGCCCTCTCAGGAACTGCGCCCGATAGAGATCCACCGCCTGCGTTTAGGCTCGGCGGCGCGCATTCGTGCTCTCAGTGTTC
>JALGYA010000098.1 GCA_029824475.1 Fimbriimonadia bacterium
GGCGAGGGTCGTCGTCAGCACGCTGCCGTCAGACAGATTGACTCGGAATGAGCCCAAGTCCTCTGTCGCACCCAATTCGAGCGGTCCGCGTCCTGGAAGCCCTGGTTTGGGCTTGAAGTAGAAGAACCCTCCTCCAGCCAATACCAATGCGACCGCGAAGAGAACTCCGAGCCGGCTGCCGATCTTTCTGAAATCTGCCATCTGCACCTCTATTTCGGTCTTTTCCACACTTGACTGGAGATGCCACAGTCAATATGCTTGGGATTGGCTATTCAGCCTTCAATGCGACCTGGACGTCTTCTTCGACTTGGGCGGTCACGGCCGTGCCTGCCGGGGCACTGACTTCCCTTCCCCTGACAGTCGATTTCATGCTGTTGTCTGCCGCATCGACGACTTTGGCGAGTTCACCCACGGCTTTGAGCGACTCAATGAGCTCTGGATTGGTTAGGCCGCTTAGATCACCCGTGGCGACTTGCGCGGCAGCCTCCCGCACATTGGACCAAGCAGCCTTTACTGCAGACTCATCTTCCAATAGCTCGACAGTGCGGTTCATGTTGAGCTCCTTGGCTGCCGCTGCTAGTACCGCCTTGATGTCGGGATTGGGAAGGGCCTCCTTGGTCTCCTCTCCCATAAACCGTTTCCTCAGCCCGGCCAAGCCGATCTGGGTCTGTTCGTGATTCCAGACAGCGCTGACGGCGTCGCCAAGGTCTTTGCGGATCGCGTTGGTTCGATCCAACGAAAATGGGGCCAAAGAGTCTTCGGCGTCAGAGCAGAGTAGGGCTGATTTGCCGTCGGTAGTTCTGACGTCGAGAAGGTCGATTTCCAGCTTCCCTGCTCCCATCGTGAGTGCGGATGCGATTGAGCCGGCCTCTGACGCGGCTACTTTTGCCTTGGCGATGGAACCGGCTTCTATGAGGATGTTGCCGGCCTCATCGAGGACGTCTTCCGAGACGATCATTGAGACGGGAGTGCCGACGACACTGCGGCCCGCTTTGAGCGGCTGGAGCAGCAGAAGCTGAACCTCTGTGCCTTTGGCCAACAGCGACTCCTTAGGCGGTCTTGGTTTTGCTTCGGAACCGATCGCCCACCAGACAGCGGCCCCAAGAATTGCCGCCACAAAGAACCCCAGTACAAAACTCGCTGCTTTCATCCTCGATTGTTCTTACGTTCGGGAGGCTGAAACGGTGCGCGATGAACTGAGTCGCCAGTATGCTGAGCCGCATGCGTGACCTTGTTGAGGAGTTCAGCTTTGGCGAAAACGAGCTGAAGTCGTTCTGGCCCTACGAATACTCAGAGCGGAGGCGGGATCGACTGCTCGAGTACTACAAGTCTTGGAGTGATCGGCTTGATGGGATGGCGTTTCCTGCCGATGCGGACGACGCTCTCGACTATCACCTGCTTGGCAATTACTGTCAGAACGAGTCTCGGGAAGTGAGCCGGAACTGGGAGCGCATGGGCTGCTTGAAAGCGGCACGGCCCGCACTGCTGCTCTTGGAGCTTGAGGATAAACGGCGAGTGGGGGAGATTCCTGATGGGCGTGAGTGCGCCAGGCTGCTGACGGCGGCTGCCAAGGAGCTCGCTGAACTTCGGGAGGATCTTCCTTCTCCTGAAGACGCGCTGCTGACAACTCGCCTGGTGTCATGCGCAAGAGAGGCGATTGAACGTTGGTTCGGATCTGCCTACGGATACGACCCTGAGAAGACTTGGTGGATGAAGGAGCCGAAGGAGCGGCTGGAAGATGAGCTTGAGAAGACTTTGGAGGCTCTCATAGAGGCCTCCGGACAGAAGGGTGAATGGGATGATCCGCTCGTTGGCTCTCCTGTAGGCAGGGACGCCATAGAAGAGATGATTGAGGCGGAAGAGCTCCCGGTGGGGATCGACCAGATGATCGACATCGGAGAGAAGCACGCGGCATGGTGCCGGGAGGAGATCGCTCGGGCCGCCCAGGAACTGGGCTTGTCCACGTGGCAAGAAGGCGTGACGGCGATGATGGAGGACTGTGCTCCTCCTGGAGAGCAGGACCAGCTGGCCTGGAAGACTGCCAGAGAGATCATCGACTTTGTCGAGGCCCGCGACCTGGTAACCGTGCCGGACATCGCTCGCGAGACCTGGCGGATCGACATGAGCCCGTTGGAGCTGCAGAGGACGATGCCGTTCTCCCCTTACGGCGGTCAGTACATGATCACGGCCTATCCGCTCGATACGATGGATCATGAGACGAAGACGATGAGTTTTGCGGCGAACAACCGCGGCTGCCTTAGGCTGGTGACGCCGCATGAACTGATTCCGGGGCACCACCTTCAATTGACACAGTCACGGCTTCTTCGACCCTACCGGCGGCTCTTCTCAACCCCTTTCTTCGTGGAAGGATGGACGCTTCATTGGGAGATGCTGCAGTGGGAGCTAGGGTGGGCTCGGACACCGTTGGAGCGGATCGGAATGCTCTGGTGGCGCCTGCATCGGTGCATGAGGATCGTGGTTTCGCTGAAGTATCACGTGGGTGAAATGTCGGCGGATGAGATGGTGCAGCTGCTGGTTGAGCAGGGCGGGCAGAACAAGCACTCGGCGACAGGCGAAGTGCGACGGTACATCGGGCCGGACTATCCACCGCTGTATCAGTGCGCCTATCTTATCGGCGGGATGATGATGCACGACCTGTACTTGAAGTTGACTGGTAATGGCTGGACGCCGAAGGAGTTTCACAACCGTGTTTTGAGCGAAAACGGGATGAACCTCTGGGCGCTCAGGTGCCGACTGAAAGAGGAGCCGTTTGATAGGAATGAGTGGAAGTTCTGGGAGTGGGCGCCTGGCCTGGAGGACTGAGGTGCGGCAGGTAAGATTCAATCGCAATGCCTAAGCTGATTCTGGTCCGGCACGGACAGTCGATTTGGAACCTTCAGAACCGATTTACGGGCTGGGTGGACGTTCCTCTGACCCCGAAGGGGGTAGAGGAGGCAAAGGCCGCAGGAGAGCGGCTGAGAGGCATTGACATCGATATCTGCTACACGAGCGCCCTGCGCCGTGCGCAGCACACTCTCGATTTGATTCAGGAGTCGATGCCGCTTGATGCACCGGTCATCCGAGACCAGGCGCTGAATGAGCGCGACTACGGCGATCTGGCTGGCTTGAACAAAGACAAGACCCGCGAGAAGTATGGAGCCGAGCAGGTCCACATCTGGCGGCGGAGTTTTGACGTTCCCCCTCCGGGCGGGGAGTCGCTCAAGGACACCTGCGACCGCACGCTGCCGTTCTTTGATCGAGCGATCATGGGCGACATCGAGCAGGGCCGAAATGTCCTGGTGGCGGCACACGGCAACTCCAACAGATCGATCGTGATGAAGCTGGAGAACCTGAGCCCCGAAGAGATTTTGAGCCTTGAGCTGCCGACCGGTGTCCCGCGTGTATACGACATGACGGAAGCGGGCGAAGTTCTGGGCGTCGAGATTCTCGACTAGCTAGCGGATCCGCCTGATCGAGATGATCCGGTCGCCTCGGTCAATCGAGTCGATCACCTTGAAGCCTTTGGTGACTTTGCCGAAGACGCAGTACTTGCCGTAGAGCCTCATGTTGTACTTGAGGTTGATGAAGAACTGGCTATCTCCTGTGTCGCTTGACGGCGCTTCCAGAGCCATGCCGATCGTGTATCGGTGGTGGCGAAGCTCGTTGAGTTCAAAGGGGACTGTCTTGCCAGAGCCGCCGTCGCCGATTCCCTCTGTGCCCTGCATGTCAGTGGGGTTTTCGCGGGAGAACTTCGAGGTGACGTCCTTGGACTGCGGGTCTCCGGCCTGGATTACGAAGTTCGGCACCTTTCGGTGGAAGAGCTGGCGATCGTAGAAACCCTTATCGACAAGTTTCAAGAAGTGTGCGCAGAGCTTGGGCGCCTGATCGGGGCGGAGCTCGACCTGGTACTTGCCTTTTGACTTGACCGTGACCTCCACAACTGGCCTTGGTGCCTTGTGCTGGGCACCAGCGACGGAGACGGTGAGAAGGAGTGCGGCACCCACGAGCGCTTTCATGCGCTTAGGATATCGCCTGAGGGGGCCTGGAGGCAAGCCTGCGGCTATGCAGACGACTTGCCCATCTCGGCTTCCAGCGATTTGAGCTTCTCATCAATATCACTGGTGAGTGTGTCGATCTGCTTATCTCGATCGTGCTCTTGGGCATCCTGGAGCAGCTTGGCGACGCCGAAGCCAACGCAGGCTCCCAAGATAAAGACGGCAAAATCCCTCATCGGCTTAAATTTACCATTTTCGAAGGATTGTTAAAGCGATGGCCCCTGGGCGCTTATGCGCTCCAGGGGCCAATCTTCTGTCTCTGCCTATCCGCTTACGGGCGGACGAACAGGAGGCCAGAGACCTCGTTGACAGTCGTTGATGCTCGGAACTCTGCCGCAACTCGGCGTGAGACTGAGCTCGTGGTCACTGCGAAGGAAGCTGTTCGCTCGCCTGCAGGGACTGTGATTGTCGTTTCGGTTGTAGTCGCGAAGTCAGGATTGACTGCGGTGATCGTGATCTCAAGGCCGCCTGTCGGAGCAGGAGCATCGAGGGTCACGGTGCCGGTCGAACCTTGACCACCAGTGACTTCACCCGGGTTGAACGTGATGCCGATGACTGACGGGGAGAGAATAACCAGAGTGGCATTCACTGTCGCCAGGTCTGTGCTGGCCGTAACCAGCACGTCGGTATCAACCTGCACGAGCGATGTGGTGATTACGAAGGAGACTTTAGTAAAGCCTTCTGGAACCACTACCGAGCTCGGCATGGAGACGGCGCCAGCCGGATCAGCTTCGAGGAAGACCTCAATGCCGCTAGCCGGAGCTGCTCGTTCAATCGTGACCGTACCAGTCGTGTCTGTGCCGCCCGTCACGAATGACGGGTTGATGCTCAGGCTGACCACCTGCAGAGCATTGATCACCAGCGTATCGGAGGCCGAGAGACCGGACGGCGATGTCGCTGTGATTGTTGCTGTGACCTGTGTTCCCACGGTCACGGTCGTGATCGTGAAGTTCGCTTCCGTTTCGCCTTCAGCGATTGTCACCGTATTCGGTGTAGCCGCTTCATTGATATCGGAATTGAGTGTGAACACCATGCCGCCAACCGGAGCTGGAACGGAGATCGTCAGCTTGCCGTTGGAGGCGTCTCCACCGGAAACAACACCAGGAGTGACTTCGAGGTCCACTTCGATCGGATTAATCGTGAGGTCCTTCGAGTCGTTGACATCCGGGCTGAGCACTGCGTCGATCTGAGCGATCGTCTGGGTGTTCACCAGGCTTGTCGTGATGTCGAATGTCGCTGTAGTCTCGCCTTCGAGAACCGTTACCGTATCCGGAACATCAGCAGCCGAGTCATCGGATGCCAGTGCAACAACGTAGCCACCAGCCGGAGCGGCTGGATCGACGGTTACTGTACCAACCGAGTCCTCGAATCCACCGATAACTTCGGTTGGGTCGAGATCAAGGGTCAGGCTGACGGCTCGGACTGTCAGGTCGACTTCAGCAGTTGTGAAGCCAGCCTTCGAGGCTGAGATTGTAGTGACCACGTCAGCTGCAACGATGTTAGTCGGCAGTGTGAACTGCGGGCTAGTCGTTGAACCAGCTGGGACTGTCAGGACGCTGTCAGAGAGCTGACCAGCAGCGGGCTCGTCTGATGCCAGGTCGATGGTGAATCCGTTCGGGCCAGCGGCTCGAGTCAGAGTCACAACACCTGTTACCAGCGTGCCACCAACAACATCGTTGCTCGGCGAAAGCTGAACTTCGAGGATGTCGATGTCATCGATGAAGAGCGTTCCGCGAGCGAAGTTGCTTCCTTCATCAGCCTGTACTGTTGCGAACGTTGACTGGGCTACGACCGGGGCCGTTGCTGTCAGGGCAACTTCACTTGTCTGCTCAGGAATCGCGACTGTAGTCGGGAGTCCGTTGCCGTCGACCAGCAGTCCAGCTTCACCATCGAAATGGGAGAGGTCAACTGTTCGAGCGGAGCCTGTCTTACCGTTGAAGACGACTCTCATTTCAGTCTCTTCGCCGCCGTTGACACGGTCGGGGTTGAAGATGACTGCGCTGAGCGATGCCGGGATGACCGTTGCCGGTGCTTCCTTGGCTACGCCGAGCAGGGAGGCCGTCATTGTCAGGTTCTGCGGAGTGTCAACACCGGAAGTATCCAGGAGGATAGCAGCGTTGTCTGCACCAGCGGGAACCACGATCTCACCAGAGAACGGAAGATCAACAAGGTCCTCTCTGTCTACTGAAAGCGAGACACGGACATCGGATGTCGCATTCTGGAAGAGTCGGACTCGGGCAGTCAGATCATTGCCGCCAACAACTGTTGCTGGGGCAATCGAGAACTCGTCGAGCCAAGGATTGACCGAGAGTCGCGATTCTACGAAATCATTGTCAAGCACGATTCGGATCGTGCTGAATTCCTGCTGATTCACAGCGAATGTGTGGACCGGCAACGATACAGTCGTTTGACCCTGTGGGACCGTGAAGGTGAGCGTGGATTGGCTTCCTCCTGCGAGGAAGGTAGACACAGCTGGGTTAGACAGTGTCGCCGTCATGGTCACGCCGCCGACCGGTGCGGCCTCACGAAGCGTCACGATTGCATTGCTTGATGATCCCAGACCACCAGCGATTGCGTTAGGCGAGAAAGAAACGTTGTCTACAATTGGCAGTCCAACGCGGAGCTTGATAGCGAAGCCTTCAGCTCCGCCATTGTTGCTTATCTTGAGTGCGTTTGCAGTCAGGTAAGCGCCGAGCCCGTTCGGAGTCTTGGGAATACCGATCGGAGCGTAGGCAACCGTCGTGCTTCCAATAACCCATGTCGCGCCGACCGGGTCAACGAACACCCCAGTGACCACATCATCTCCCTCTTCACCGATGTAGTCTGAATAGACCAGATTGGTTGCAGTCGAGTTGACGAACATCACGAAGCCCTCCACAGTCGAGGGGAAGCTCGTCAGGTTTGGCGGGATGTTCGGGAAGTTGACGTTTTCGTCACCACCATCATAGACGCCATCAATCGCGTCAGCAGTGATGCCAATGCTTCCAGGAATGGTGTCGGAGGGATCAACACCGGTGTGCACGAATCCTACGGTGCCAGCAATAACTACTACACCACGCTCATCAACATCGACATCCCAAGGGAGGACTTTGCCAGAGAACGGCAGTGCGGTTGAGTACTCAATCTCAGAGCCATCGCTTGAGATCTTTGTCAACGCGGGCTGGAAATTGAGGCTAAAGTTCTCGCCCATGACACCCTCTGTTCGAGGGAAGTCGAACGAGTCAGTGCCACCAAGGACGTAGACGGAGCCAAAAGTGTCGAGCGCAACACCGAATGCGAGTTCAGTTCTGCTGCCACCGAGAAGGGCGGAGAAGACTGTATCCATCTGGCTGTCGAACTTGATAACGAAGTTATCACCGTTTCGGATGAGGCGTCCATTCTGGTAGACGCCGTCGGTTGTAATAAAGTCAGGATTCGTCTCAGTGGACGTGTCCTGATTGCCGCCGAATGAGAAGAAGCCAGCTACCGCGACGCTGTCCTCTGGACCCACATCGATTCGGTTGATCAGATCATCTTGTGTTGATCCGAACAGGGTTCGACTGCTGACCGCGCCGGTAGAGTCGAACTTGACGATAAAGCCGTCAACGCCACCGCCAGCACCTGGGAAGTTGGGAGCGAACCCAGAGGCCAAAAGGTCGGCGTTATCTGCAACACCGGCCAGGACAGCCACACCATCCGAGAGAATTTCGAAATCAGCCCACATATCGCCAAACTCGTACGACTGATACAAGGTGCCAGAATACGCGTTCGTACGCGGCTCAGGAGCGGAGATAGATGTGTCGCCAACTTCGGCAAAGTACCGAGAAAACTCGGGGCTGATCTCGTGATCCTGCCCAACTGTGAACTTCATTAGGAAGAAGTCTGCTGTTGGTCCAGTGAACGTTCCTTCCGGTGTTCCGGAAGTCGTGCCAGCCAGATCGGTGGAATCAGTGAGACCCGCGATCCAGAGATCGCCAGTTGCTTCGTTGAACCCAATATCTCGGCCAACTTCGTCGCCCGTGCCGCCGAGAACGGCGGCATAGTTGATTCGATAAGCATCTGAGTCGATGCGAGCCAGGAAGGTGTCGAACGTGCCTTGGAGATTCCAAGAATAGGGACCGTGCGTGACCGGGAAGTCGGCGGAAGCCGTCCAGCCCGTCATATAGAGGTCACCCTGAGAATCCGCTGTCGTGCCCATGATCTGGTCGAATGTGCCGCCACCAAAGTAGGTGCCGTAGACCAGGGGGTCGATGATCAGCGGAAGTCTTGAATCGTGTGGAGCGAGATTGAAGCTGACGATGTCACCTTCGATCTTGTAGCTCGACTCGATCATATTATGCCTGTTGCCCACCGGCTGGTAAACGTAGGGCTTGGAGCTTCGAATTTCGCCCATCGACGTGTCGATGATCAGTTCGCCTTCAGGCGAAATGTAAGCGGATTCTGCGCCGGTGATACGGAAGCGAATCAGTGAGGGGTCGGAGCCTGGCATCGCAATGATGTCATAGCGAAGGCCCAACTCATCTTTGTAGCCTCGAAGATGCACGCCAGCATAGATGTCGCGCACATAGGCTTCTTGATAAGACTTGACACCAACTGCATGGCTAGACGCTGGTCCGACGTAGTAGTCCATGGGAATACCAGTCTCGCTGCGCCCTTGAGCTACGCCTTTGTTGCCATCCAAGAAGGTCATGCCGATTGAATGGCCTGTTCTCTCGAATTTGCTGGGTGTTGATCCAGCATCGTTGGAGTCATCATTGACATCTGGTTCATCAAGCGGCAAGACCTCTCGGATCTTAGCCACGTCGATGACGACGCCATTCTGTGTCATCCAAAGGCTCATCCCACCCTCATGGGTGTAGAAAAGCGCTTCAGAGTCCCACTGTCCGCGATTCTCGCGGAACGAACTCTGCAAATCCTGGAAGCTGCCTCCCAGGTACCTCGATTGCCCCACCTGCTGTCCAGCAGATGCGACCGCGAGAGCACCAAGTGCTGCGGTCAGTCCTGTTTTCTTTAAACCGTTCAATTTAAGCTCCATTGAACCCACTCCAGACTTACGCTTTAGCACCGTGCATCACACGGCAAAAGCCAAGCCCTACGTGTGTCAACGCCTAGGGCGCCGACAATGAGCTAGAAGTTTAGCTCAAAAAGAAGACGGAATAACAGCCCAAGAGAGTTCAGGAACCGAACATTTTTTGCAAAACAGGCCGACCCGCGCCAAAACGCGAATCAGCCTGATCATTTTGTTGTCTTGAACGAGCCGCTATCCGCCAGCCGCGTCCTTCTTGAGCCGCTCCGGCCTGTTTGCCGCCTGGATGGCCACGAGGTAGTTCAGCTTCGCCGAATTGGTCAGCTTCTCAAAGTTGATCTTCTCGATCGTATCTGTCGGCTGGTGGTAATCCGGGTGGAAGCCAGAGAAGAGGAATGTAATGGGCACTCCCTTCCTCGCGAAGTTCGCGTGGTCGCTTCTGGAGTAGACCGACTCCTGGTCGTATTCAAACTCGAAGCCCAGATGCCTGTTTGATGAAATCGTCAGACCGTGCAGGTCCATCGAGATGCGCTTGCTGCCGACGAGGTGGATCGTTTCGACGTTTTCACTGGCGGGCTCGTCAGCCGTCTCTTCGTTTCGTCCGACCATGTCCATCTGGAGCAGGCAGACCATGTCGTCCAGAGGGAGAAGCGGGTTCTCAGTGTAATAGCGGGAGCCTACAAGGCCGATCTCTTCTGCGGCAAAGCACATAAATACAATGCTTCGCTTTGGCTTGACATCGCTTTTGACCAGCGCTTCGGCGGTCAGCAGCACAGCGGTGGAGCCAGAGCCATCATCGTCCGCGCCGTAGTAGATGGTGTCGCCACGCTTGCCCATATGGTCGAGATGGCTGCCGATTCCGATGTGCTCATGCTTCAGATCCGGATCAGAGCCTTCCAGCATTCCAACGACGTTCGGTACGTTAATGATGGATGACTTGAGGCCGGCTTCAATCGTGAGCTTGCCATAGGCTTCGTGGAGCTTCAAGCCAGTTTCGCCGATGCTTTCCGTATTCCAGTTTGCGGAGACTCCCATGGCCGTCGCAAGCCGCTTGGCGGCTGCCTTTGAAATCGACGCACGAGGAGCTCGATTTGAGGTGCGTGCTCGGCCGCTTGCGAGTGAAGTTGATGCCGATGAAGAGGCCTTGTCAACAACCGAGACGACGGCGATTGCACCTGCCCGGCTTAGCCGGAACGAAGCCGGCTACCACGACGATCATTCCGTCGACAGCTTCCAGCTTAGAGACGTCTGTGTTCTCGCCTTCAACCCGAAGGAACATCACGTTGCCCTGGATCGTGATGTCTTTGCTGACACCATTGAGGCCAAAGTCGTCGCCTAGCTCGAATGCGATGCCGTTCGGGCCAACCAGCATCGATTTGTCCGGATCAGCTGAGGACT
>JALGYA010000099.1 GCA_029824475.1 Fimbriimonadia bacterium
AGTCCGGGCTGTTGAAGCGATGCCCGCCGACAAGCTCGACTGGAAGCCGGAAGAGACCAGCCGGTCAGCCCTGAGCCAGCTTCAGGAGATCGCAATGGCTCCGCCGTTCTTCCTCAGGGTGATTAGAGACGGCTCAGATTTCAAGTTTGACGACCACGCCCAGGCTCAGATGGAGGAGATGAAGAAGAAGTTCTCTGACCTCGATTCCTGCCGTTCCGCGGCGATGAGCGGCACAGGCGAACTCTGCCAGGCGATCAGCGAGTTTCCTGATGACAGGTTGGATGAAGAGGTCACGCTGCCGTTCGCTGGCGGAATGGTGATGTCGATGGCCGACTTCCTTGGCCTGCATCAATGGAACATGGTCTACCACTACGGCCAGGTCTGCTACCTCCAAACCATGCTCGGCATGATGGACATGCCGTAGGGCTCAGTACACTTCAGCTTTCTGGTCCCACTCCCGTGTGCCATGGACAGGCGCTCCCAGCGTTTGTCCGTGCGGCAATCCACTAAGACACGGACAAGCCCAAAGCGGCCTGTCCATGGCACACGGAGTTGGAGTGAAAGAGATCAAGAGGCAGGGACTCCAGAATACGATCCTCCCCGAGCATTCGCCGCCCCATCTGTGGCAGGCTATCAGGCATCTTCAAAGTGCCCGGCAGAGCCGGGCCGAGAAAGGAAAGCCACAAGATGCTTGCCAATCATAAACGAGCCTCATGGGCCGTGCTGGCACTCAGCGCTGCGATCGCCGTATCGTCATCCGCTGCAGCACAGCACAGCAGAAATGACGCGAACTGGGATCAAGCCGAGAAGTTCTCCCGCTCATCCCTCCAGCGATTCGTCTACTCGTCCTCAGTCACGCCAAACTGGATCAACAAAACTGACCGGTTCTGGTACTACTGGAAGGACTCCGATGGCAAGCGATTCATGCTTGTCGACCCCGCCAAAAAGAAGCGCGAGCGCCTGTTTGACCACGTCAAGCTGGCCGGAGCCCTCTCCGAACTCGGCAAGAAGCCGGTAATCGGCTCAAACCTGCCAATGACTTCGGTCAAGTTTTCCGAGGATGAGAAGTCATTTGAATTCACGGTGGACAAGGTCAAATACTCCTGGGATATCGCCAAGGAGACTCTGAGCATTCCCAAAAAGAAGGAGGGCGAAGAGGAGGAGGCAGCTCCAACCCCACCTCCCGGTGCACGACGATTTGGCGGTGAAGGCGGAGGCAGTGGATACCGCAGGCTCAGCGAAGACAAGAAGGCATACGTCTATCTCAAAGGCCATAACCTCTTCTTTGTCGAGCTCGACGAAGAGATCACCGAGAAGGACAACAAGAAGAAAGACGCTGCCTACAAAGAGGCTGAGAAGTCTGCGGTCAAGATCACGGAAGACGGCACCCAGTTCAACACGTTTGTCAGCCGAAACTACGGCCAGTACAAACGAGACGACAAGCAGGAGAAGCCGGCTCGGGCCAGCGCAACCTGGGCTAAGGATTCTAAGGCGTTTGCAATCGTAAGATACGACGCGAGGGAAGTCAAGGACCTGTTCCTTGTCAACTCATTGAGCAAGCCGCGGCCGACACTGATGACCTACAAGTATCAGATGCCGGGCGAAGAGGGCTTCCAGCAGTCGACGCTTCACATCTTTGATCGGGCAAGCAAGACGATCAAGGAAGTCGATGTCAGCAAGTGGACAGATCAGTCCCTGATGAACATTCACTGGGCCGAAGGCAAGTCCGAGCGGCTGCGATTTATCCGCAAGGACAGACTGCAGCGGAACCTCGAGTTCTGCGAATACGATGTCGCCTCTGGTGAGCTCAAAGTTCTCATCTCTGAGTCCGTTGAAGATGCCCATCTCGAGCGCCAGTCTGTGCGCTATGTGGATGAAGACAACACGGGCGACATGATCTGGTGGTCAGAGCGATCTGGCTGGGGCCATTTCTATCATTACAGCCACGCCGGTGAGCTCAAAAACGCCATCACATCTGGTGCCTGGCGTGCCGAGCGGATCTCCAAGGTTGACAAGGACGACAAGAAGATGTGGTTCAGCGCCGTCGGCCACGAGGCTGGCGAGAACATCTACTACACCCACAACTTCAGCATCAAGCTGGACGGCTCAGGCATGACCCTTCTTGATGAAGGCGATGCCAGCCACAGGATGAGCCTCTCTGACTCGAATAAGTTCTCGGTCGACAACTATTCAAGAGTCGATATGGTGCCGGAATCGGTGCTGCGAGACAGTCGCGGCCGCAAGGTCCTCGACCTCGAGACCATGGACACATCCAACCTGGAAGAGTACGGCTGGAAAGCGCCTGAGCGCTTCACCGTGAAGTCCGCAGATGGCATCACGGACATCTACGGCAACATGTGGAAGCCGTTCGACTTCGACGCGTCGAAGAAGTACCCGATCATCCTCTATGTCTACCCCGGACCGCAGCAGGAAGCGGTTTCCTCAACATTCTCGGCAACTGCAAGCATGCAGGAGCTCGCCCAGCTGGGCATTATCGTAATCCAGATCGGCAACCGAGGCGGCACACCGAAGCGCTCGAACGCCTATCACAGCTACGGCTACTACAACCTGCGCGACTACGGCTTGCCGGATAAGAAGGCTGGTACTGAGCAGCTCGCTGCACGGCACGACTGGATCGACATCAGCCGCGTCGGCATTTACGGCCACTCCGGTGGTGGATTCATGACAGGAGCTGCGATGCTCTTGGAGCCCTACAATGAGTTCTTCACTGTTGGCGTCTCTGCCGCGGGCAACCACGATAACAACGTCTACAACTCCAACTGGAGCGAACAGCACCACGGCCTGAAGATCGCCGAGAAGAAGAAGGAAGAAAAGAAGGAAGGCGACGAGAAGAAGAAAGAGGGTGACGAAGAGAAGAAGAAGGAAGACGAGAAGGATAAGTTCGAGATCAAGGTTCCCGCGAACCACGAGCTCGCTGCTAACCTGAAAGGCCACCTTCTGCTTGCCCATGGCGATATGGACAACAACGTCCATCCCGCCGGCACCATCCGGCTTGTAGAGGCGCTGATCAAGGCGAACAAGAGGTTCGACCTGATCATCCTGCCGGGGCAGGCGCACGGCTTCGGCAGCATGAACAACTGGTTCAGCCAGCGGCGCGCTGAGTTCTTCGCGGAGCACCTGCTCGGCGACAACTATCGCAAGTCAGCCCAGATGAAAGAGAAAGGCAAATAGCCTTCAGAGACCCCGAGCAGGTCGGCCATGTTTGGCCGACCTGCTCTGTTTTAAAATGCAGATTCTAGAGCATCAGATCAAGAATGGAGACGCAGTCGCAGACCTCGTGGGGCGACATCTGGAAGAGATGAGCGGAATCACGCCATCTGAGAGCGTGCACGCGCTCAGCTCCGAGTCTCTCATGTCGCCGGACCTGACCTTTTGGGCGGCGTGGGAGAGAGACGCGCTGATAGGCTGCGGAGGGCTGCGAGCGTTGGACCCCGAGTGCGGGGAAGTCAAGTCTATGCACACGGTTGCCGAGCAAAGAGGCAAGGGCGTCGCCAGCCGTATTCTCAGCAAGATGACCGAAGAAGCGAGCAGACGCGGCTACAGGCGACTGCTGCTCGAAACCGGCTCCTCGGAAGAGTTTGCTGGGGCCCGCGCGTTCTACGAACATCACGGCTTCGCCCTGTGCGGCCCCTTCGGCGACTACAGGCTCGACCCCAATTCTGTGTTCATGTCGAAGGAGCTATAAGGCTCGTTCGTCCAAGACCGATGCGCCCCCCAGGCATCCCCGTTCGTCTGATTGATGGAGCCCACTGGATGCCCCGCGTTTTTGCCTTTGCCCTTGTCCTGATATTGAGCATCGTTTGCTTTGCGCAGACTGCTGACCAGGCGATCAAACCTGGAGACCGCCTGACCATCACCTGTGATCAGGATGAGTCTCTCAACCGCATCTACAAGGTCACGGAAGACGGGCTGATCATGGTGCCGTTCTTGGGCGCTGTGAGAGTTGAAGGCGCAACGACCGCCTACGTGGCAGATGACATCGAGAAGCGGCTCATCGAAGGTCGAGTCTTGAAAGAGGCCGACGTCACGGTCCTCTTTGTGGGCCAGCCAGTCCCTCCCAAGCCGATCAAGGTTCAAGGAGCTGTGTCGGAAGAGGGAGAAGTCAGCTGGAAGGAAGGTATGCGCCTCTCAGACGTCCTGAGGAGCATCACGCCAGGAGTGGGTGCAGACTTCTCCAGGATCAGAATCCTGAGCCTAGACAGTGCGGTCAGCATCGTCAATTTCAGCAAATTTGACCCAGGCACCAACGCGCAGAACCCGGTGCTGCGACCGGGCGATACAGTGGTCATCTCCACAAAAGGTGAGCCGAAGAAGCCGGTAAAGAGCGGACCCGACAGCAAGACGCCACCCGTCAAGAAGCCGCCGGTAAAGCCTGTGACCAAGACTGAAACACCACCGGTTACCAAGACCGAAACTCCGCCGGTAAAGAAGGAGGAGACACCTCCGGTAAAGCCAAAGGAAGAGCCCAAAGAAGAGCCGAAGGCGCCAGTTTTTGTTCTCGGCGGCATTGTTGAGCCAGGCTCGGTTGCCTGGTCAAAAGGGCTGACGATTAGATCAGCGATCCGGGCATCAGGCGGCTTCACCGATCAGGCCGACACATCCCGTGTCCGCATCGAGCGCAAGAACGTGAAGGCAAAGGTCTACAACCTGACGGATCGGGCCCTTGATGCACCGCTTCTTCCAGGCGACCAGGTCATCGTTGAGGTCATCGTGCAGAAGAGGTTTTTGACCATTGATGGAGCGGTCAATAAACCCGGCATCGTGAAGTTTCGTGACGGCCTCACGCTCACGCAAGCCATCCAAGCTGCCGGCGGCTTCATGAAGAGCGCGAAGAAGAAAGTGATCAAAATCACGCGCCGTGACGGAAACAAGTCCTTTTTTGTCAACTTTGAGGAAATAGAGCGGGGGTATCGTGGTGAACCTGAGCTTCGCCCAGGCGACTCGATCGAAATCCCCGGTGCTCCCAACCGTCTCGGGAAGATCATTCGAACTGCCGCCGTTCCGGCGCTGCTCATTTTCTTGATCGGATCATGAAGCACCCCAAGTGGGACCGAAGCAAGGGCCGTCCCGAGCCCATCGCCGCCCTCAACCGCGTAAAGGAACTGGAAAACAGCGAGCCGCTTGTGCTCGTCACGGACGTGTGTCCGAACGTTGTCGTTCACCGCGAGACAGTCATTCCCTACGTTCGAGAGACAGTGGCAGCCAAGATGGAAGAGGCCGCCAAGAGCCTGCCAAAAGGCGTCTATCTGGGGCTGATCGATGCGTGGCGACCCTTCATCCGACAGGTCAAGATTTACGAATGGATGGAGGCCTGCGTCTACGAGGCATTTCCCGGCATCAGCTACGCTGCGATGCGTCGGCGTGCCTGCCGATTCGTGGCGCCAGTAGATCAGCCGGCTCCTCCCGGACACTGCACGGGAGCAGCCGTCGATGTCTTCCTTCTTGATAAGGATGGCGAGCAGCTGGACGTGACGTCACCTCATGACCGTTTTTATTCGGCCATGACCTACACGTATGGCCTGTCAGAGAAGGCGCAAAAGAACCGAGACTTGCTCGTGAATACGATGCTGGGTGTTGGATTCTCCAACTGTCGAGATGAGTACTGGCACTACTCGTATGGCGATGCGGGCTGGGCAGTCCGTGAGGACTTAGACGAGTGCGTCTATGGCCTCAAAGAGCTGCCCAAGGACATCTGGGCGGCTAAGCAGCGCGCTTGGGAGATTGCGATGGCGGACCGTCAGAACCCGTACCTGGAAGATCGATAATCCAGTTGATTGGCACTTTGGATCCCTGAGGTCGCCAGCCTTTTGGCGCGACGACGATGACATCAAGCTCCAGCCTTGCCCCCGAATCTGACTCGCACATGAGTTCAAACTCGTGCTGGCCTTCCGGCAGATCGGACTCACCGAGCCGATACCAGGCCAATCCATCTCCGTAAGGTCCGAGCGGTCTATCCTCCATGTGGAGCAGGTCGCGTGCGATTGAGACAGCGATCTCGGACCTCTGGTCTGCTGGTATCCGTCCGGCGACCCAGACCTCATGAAGACCAGGTTCGCGCGGCGTGAATTCGAAGCGCAGTTTGTAGCCGTCTGGTCCGGGCGGCAGCATCGTTGAGAGGGAGAGAGTCTGCCCGCCAGATGCTCCTGCACGGTCGATGACGGAGCTGAAATTATGCTCCCTGACTCGCTCAGGCTCAAGCCAGAGGAAGGGTGACGCCACCGGCGCCATCTCCTGCAGCAGCATGGTCATAGAGATCAGCGAAGAACCAGGGTGATCATCCCAGGCCTTCGCCGCATTGATGAAGTCCAGCTCCTGACCGTCGAAGAATCGCTGCAGCTTGCCCTGGCTGTTGATCAGGCGCTCCACTAACACCGTGGTCTCCTCAAACGCTGAAATTGGTGCTGGAATCTCGTGTGGCGAGTCGAAGATCAATGGAATACCCGAGACGTTGACTTTGAAATCCTTGCGGCCCGGTCTGAAGTCCGGATCGCTTCCATCAAGCGATCGCACATTGAACTTCTTCGACTCGATCGCCTTCATCTTTACCCGCTGCGGTCCGATAGTGGACCAGATCGCGAGGAAGTCCTCATCTGACCCCTGATACCTATAGCCAAGAAGACCCGCGCCAAAGTGGATCAGTTGGCCTTCTTCGCGTCTTGGGAGCCACCAGACGCCAGGCGCGGCTCGACTAGGGTTGCAGGGATTGTGCGCTGCGAGCGGGAAGAAGAGGGCCCGAGGAGGCATCTCTGGCTTCCGCCCCTTCCAGGCGGCGGCGAGATCTGCAGTCTCCTTGACTTGATCCGGAGTGTGGGCTCTGAAGAAAAGGCCCCTCACTCCCATGCTCTCAAGCTCTTGAGCGATCGACTCAAGTAGAGGAGCCCTTTCGCCTTCCGCTGAAAGTGTGATCTCAGAAGCGATCATAAGGCCGGGCTTTTGCCATTGGAGGCTTGAGCTCACTGGTTGGCTGGCGCTGTCGACCGCCTCAAGGATCGTCCTCGCCGAAACTCGTGCGCCGATCCCATCGAGGCCCGGCTCGGTCCCGTCATACGGGCCATCCCAGCCGACCCAATCCTGAATAACTGGTCCGCCTGACGCCGTTCTGACCGCCTCGGTGAGCCGTGTCATTCGCCGGTTCATCGTAGCCTTGACAGCGTCCTGAATATCTCGCCATGCAGCTGATCGAAGAGCAGCGGCCATGTAGAGTTTGTCGGTCGCAGGGTCCCACATTCGCGGAACACCACGGGTGCCTCGCCAGAGCGGCACAAGCCGAGACATGTGCTGCAGGGATTCGATGTCATTTGGCCCCATCGACCACGCCTTCGTGGCGAGCTTGACGGTGCGGTATCGCTTGGCTAGAATCGACTCCAGTTCGTAGCGGAAGAGAGGGGAAGTGGGGACGAACGCCTGATCCTCGCCGGGAAACCTCAAAGCTTCGCCGAGTGGATTGATAATCCCTCTAAACCCATCGCCAAGCTCGTTGGTCTTGATCGACTTGACCAGCTCATCTCGTCGGGTGTCAAATCCCTCCCAAAAGTCGGGGATTGCGAGGGTGCGAACGGTCGGATAGAGCAGCAGAACCTGCCGGAGGCCATAGGCGTCAGCTTCGACGTTGATCACGCCGTCGACTGCCGCGATCTTCTTATGCCACGTGGGCTCGCCATCCCTTAATGAAGCGAGCAAGGCGAGTGAGCCCGTAGCCGCAGGAATCTTGAATGAAAGATTGACTTTGCTGGTGATGTCAGGTCTTCGGTTGCCGGCAGGATCGACAAAGATCGCCTCCGCTGCTGGTGCCGCCGATGAGATGGCGATGAAGAAGTTCTGGCCGTTTGCTTTGAGCTTGTCGAGTGCCTCAGGCCAGCCGATGCCGTTGGCAGGAAGCTCGACCACGAGGTGGTCAATGCCCGCCGCCGCAGCCTGATCTATGGCGTCCGGTGTCCCTGCGATGCGCAGGCCGACCGGAATTTCAGGCACACCCTGCCATGCCAATGCATGGGAGGGATCAACCGACCAGACCGGTGCAGCGGTCGACAGGGAAAGGAGAGCAGCACAAAGAGCAGGACTCACCAACATAGAATACCAAACGGCTCAGGAGCCAAAAGGCTTCACTTGGCTTTCTTTTTCTTTGCAGCGCGTTTGCGTCCGCCTGGGCCGAGTTCCTCTGCGACGCAATTGTCAACAAAAGAGACTCCAAATTTGATGCGCCGACCTGTCTCACCGCCCGTGAGAGTCGACCAGTTGACTCGCTCCAGAGCCCAGTGCCAGCCGATATCCGTGGTGGTGTAGTAGTACTCGATGCCTTCGTCAAGCAGCTTCGCCAGCAGCTTCGCCAGCTTCTTCTGGCCGCCGAGAACGGCTTCGCCTGCAACCTGACTGGCTCGAATCGGGATCGTCAAAGTGATGATCTCTTCGTCTGTCGTCTTCGACTTCTTGATCTTCGATTCATCGCCTGAGGCCTGAATCTGCTCAACTTCCCTCAGCACCGCCATTGTGAGCGGCTCCTGGTTTACGGGGGAAAGTTCGTAGGTGACTCCGTCATATTCCGCAGCTGCGCACCGTCCAGCCTGTACAATCGCGGATGCGACCAGGGCGATATCGGTGGGCTGCAGACCTTCGCAAGTCTTGCGGACCTGATCGAAGGTTGTCTCTGGCTTAGAAAGATTGCAGGAAATCAAAAGTGTCACCTTGTGGCAGTCTGAGGCAGACTGGCCTTATAATGAGGGCTGATTGTACCGAACGGAGCGCGATGAACGGATGAAACTACGACTTGGGATGGGACTTGGGGCTCTTGTGTGGGTCCTTTTGGCGGGATGCGGCAACGGCAGCGCCACTAAAACAACTGAGAACGGCGGTGAAGCGACTGTCACGACGGCGATTGTCTTCGACAGCGGAGGCCGCGGAGACAAGTCATTCAACGACAGTGCCTGGCGCGGAATGCAGAAGGCTGAGTCTGACCTTGGCGCACAAGCTCTTCCTTATGACAGCGACAGCGAACGCGACTACGAGGCCAATCTGACCGCCGCGGCGGACGAAGGCGTCGATCTTGTCATAGCTGTCGGCATCAACATGGTCGCCGCGCTGGAAGCGGTAGCCAAAGAGTATCCCGATACAAAATTTGCGATCGTCGACGGAAATGTAGATCTGCCCAACGTGCGGTCATTGGTTTTCGCAGAGGAAGAGGGAAGCTATCTCGTTGGCTACCTTGCAGGCCTCAAGACAAAGACCGGCAAGCTCGGCTTTGTCGGCGGCATGAATATCCCGTTGATTGAGAAGTTCCAGGCAGGTTTCACTGCAGGAGCAACACTTGCCCATCCAGGAGTTGAAGTCACGGCTAAGCACACGGGTTCGTGGGACAACATCGATACTGCCAAGCAGTCAGCGAATATCCTGTACAGCGGCGGAGCGGACATCATTTTCCATGCCGCTGGCCGGGCGGGCCTCGGCGTCATTCGAGCTGCCAAAGAGCGGGAGATGCTGGCCATCGGCGTCGACAGCAACCAGGACTACATCGAACCTGGCTACGTTCTCACCAGCATGATTAAGCGCGTTGACGAAGCGGTCTTCCAGACGATCAGCGACGTGAATGACGGAGCATTTTCTGCCGGGCTCAAGAGCTACGATCTCTCATCCAATGGAGTTGGTGTCTCCGAACTGGAGTTCACCAAGCAGCTGTTTACAGATGAAGAGCTTGCTGGCCTTGAAGACGTCAAGCAGAAGATCATCGACGGGGAAATCTCCGTTCCGACAACCCTGTAGCGCTGAGTTAGTCGGCAGCTTTGGAGCCTGAGTCTGCTTTTGCAGGTTCGGGCTTCGATTCTGTTTTTGGCTTGGATTCAGTGCTCGGCTTCGCACTGGCAGTGTCATTGATGTAGAAGCCCGAGCCTTTGAAGACGACTGCCGTCGGCTGGATCACTCGCTTCACCGAGCCTGCCTCGCACTCGCGACAGTCCGTCAGCGCATCTTCAATGATCCGCTGCTGCACTTCGAACACTTCGCCGCAGTCTTGGCACTCGTAAACGTAGATCGGCATTCCAGGCTTCCTCTCGGGACAGAAGCCGAATTGTGGCAGATCGGAATCTTGGTCCTGATTCTCCCGTACTTTTTGAGGGGCCGTATGACAGAATTGACAGGCTCTTCTCTCTGAGACACACGCATGTTTGGCCAGACGTTCGCACCGACAGACCTCCCAGTAATCGGGACTCTGATCCTGCTCGAAGGGCTTCTCTCAGCCGACAA
>JALGYA010000312.1 GCA_029824475.1 Fimbriimonadia bacterium
GCTCAGGAGTGCCGAACCTCCAGTGAATGGAGATTGGGCTGCCGTTGGAACAGCGCAGACAACAGCGATCGCGGTGATGCTCAAGAGCCTTCGGCTGAAAGCACGGCACCGTTCGGGTCGAGAAGAGCCAGAATTTTCAAGTTCGATGGCTCGAATTGGTCGAGAGGGTTCGCAGGAGTCCCTGCTCCCTCCGTCAGATGGAGATTGAAGTTTCACTTGTTCCTCCCAGGAAATTGGGGCTGCAAGAGCAAGCCCTCACTATCAGGCTATCACAGACCATAAAAACCTGAGCCTTAACCTCGTACTTTTACTGGTGGCTTTGGGCCAGTTCTCGTAACTATTGGCTGTGAGTTCTCGTTTATCAATCATTACATAAGTGTATGTTATAGGAAGTTAGGTTAGGGGTCTCGGTCTGACACTGCCGAAATGGGGAGGGCGAGGGGCGCGGTTTTGCATTTCGGGCACATCCAGAGGGTCCGACGGTGCTTGAGAAGGAGAGGCATCTGACGACATGCCCGATGCTTTGGTATTCTGAAGGCCAGACACGCGGCCGTAGCTCAGTGGATAGAGCGCTCGCCTCCGGAGCGAGAGGTCGGAGGTTCGAATCCTCTCGGCCGCGCCATCCCCACCGCGCAGGCTTTGATGTTGCCTGGCGTCTCGGCCTCCCTGAGGCATGCCTATGACAAGCGAGGGTGGCCTTAGTCTCAGCCCTTGCTTAGTCGACTCTGTGCAGCCTTCACGAGCTCCAGATATTCTGCAATTGTGCCTAATCCCATGGCCTTTCTTCGTTTGTCCAGCCCCCCCGGGGATTCGACGGGCTTGAGGGCTAGCACGCCCATTCCCGGTTCAAGCTGAGTCCCATATCTCTGTTTTTGACCAGAATTGACTGCCACTCTATCCCAGAGATACGCGTAGTTTTGGCGATTAACTTCTCCACTCTCTAGGTGCCCACCCATGATTCCCAGGCATCGCTTTTGAAACTCTGGTTCCTGGTCTGCATGCTGAACAATGAGGAAGGCCGCCATCTCGCCTTCTTGTCCAACGAGCCTGATTGTTGGCCAGCCATGCTGCTTAATGATCAGCTTAAGCCGCTTCAAGTGGACCCTGTCGATCGCCCGAACTTCACTCAGAAGTGCCTGAGACGGTTGGAGGCCAGTTCTGAACTGGTGCAGCACCCTCATCCGAACTTCCTGATCCGTCATCATCATTCCGATCAATTCAGTTGCGAGGAACGAATCGGTGGGCGGCGGTCCAGGAGGAGGGAGTTGGGCCACCACCGCGAATGACAAAATGGCCGCCAGCGACATTCATGAAAGATTACCACCGAAATTCTAGCGATGGCCCTGCGGTGTTGTCGATCGAGTCACCGGCCCATTCGATCGTCTAAAGCGGCCTGATCGGGAATACTGACTGCGTCTGAAACGAGCAGTCTACAATAGACTCCCGGAGCGAGAGGTCGGAGGTTCGAATCCTCTCGTCCGCGCCAGGAATTCACGGTGGCAGCTCGTGCGCTGCAGGGATCTGCGGGTTGGAGGATCAAGGAACTTGATGGAAGAGAGTCAACCGACATTTAGGCTCCTCTCCGTGCTCGCGTGTCTTCTGGCGGGGCTGAGTGGCGGGGTCGAGAGCCACGGCTCGTCCGACGCTGCTTGGAACGAGAACTCTCTGGCTGTCTATCCTAGGCCGGAAGGCATCGCAGCATCTGATCAATACTCTGTGCAGGTGGAGCAGGACGGAGTCGTGCGCGTGAGCTTCGTCTATCTGTGCAATTCGCAGCAGGCGACGAACCGAAGCAAGACGACGTCGTGGACGACTTTTTCGTTCTCAGGTCCGGTCAGCGTTGTCGTCACCAAGTTGAATGGAGAGGCGATTAAGACGTGCCAGATCCTGCCGAGCAGCTTTGGGATTGAACCGCGGATTGAGGGCAACAGCGTTAGGTTTGAGCTGGACAGGCCGCGTAAGATATCGGTGGAGTTTAACGACGACATCACGCATCCGATGCTCGTGTTCGCCGACCCTCTTGAGACCGATATTCCGACTGCCAGTGACCCGGATGTAATGTACTTTGGGCCGGGCGTTCATGAGATCGGCGATTTGGACATAGACTCTGGCAAGACCGTCTATCTGGCGGGCGGAGCTTACGTCAAAGGCAGGCTCAGGGCCAACAATGTGCAGGACGTCACGATCAGGGGGCGGGGCGTTCTTTCCGGCGAAGATTATCCCCACGGGTCCACTTACGATGACAACCTGATCTACCTCCAGGGGCGGCAGACTACTCGCGTGCTGGTTGAAGGGCTCACGCTGATCAATTCTCCGCTCTACAACATCCTGCTCTACGGCCCCTACAACACCGTGCGGAACGTGAAGATGATCAGCTGGTGGTTCTCCACGGACGGCCCTTATGTGGAGGAGCACGGCCTGATCGAGGACTGTTTTGTGAAGGTCAACGATGACGCCTTCAAGCTATACGAGTCCGACACGACGGTGCGCGACTGCGTGATATGGCAGCTGGAGAACGGCGCGCCGTTCCAGATCAGCTGGAACATGCCGACGGACAACAGCGGCTTCCACGTGAAGAACATCGACATCATCCGGATGGAGCACCGGACGGATCAGATCAACTTGGCCGCGGTCAACGCCGTGCACGGCGGCAGCGGACACATGAGCGATTATCTGTTCGAGGACATCCGGATTGAGAACGCTGACTGGCGGCTTTTTTACATCACTCTGGCCAAGCATGAGTTTGCGGACCGTGAGGGTGAGATGGGGCAGATTTCGGACCTGACGTTTAGGAACATCACGGCGACTGGTTCATTCCAGCGGAAGAATGTGATCAGGGGCTGGGATGCCGAGCATCGGGTGTTTGACGTGACGTTTGAGAACTTGAAGATCAACGGAAAGCTCATCAGGAGCGCTGAGGAGGGGGATTTTGAGATCGACGCTGAG
>JALGYA010000100.1 GCA_029824475.1 Fimbriimonadia bacterium
GAACTGCCATGCTTGGTCGCGCCGCTCGAACCGACAAGAATCCACTGCCTTCGGCTCTCCTGCCTCGACAAGCGGCCCATACGTGGCGCGGTAGTCATCCAGCTTGTCGAAGTCGAACTGCTGGAGAAGCGGTCCAGACGAAATCAAGCGCATTTCTTCCTCGGACCACTCTTCGGCGACCGTCAAGATCGACTCGATAGCCGGCTCGCGGGCATCGTTTCTTATTCGCTCATGTGCGCCCATGAACATCCGCCAGATCCCGTAGGAAGGGCCGATGAAGAAGAGAAGGATGATGATCAGTTTGATCGGCCGCGTGAGCCTCGTTTTCTTTGGTTCGGTCATTTCGCAATCAGCTCCCAGACGATCATTTGAGCGGGCCATAGGCACAGGATCAGGAGAAACTTAATGAGCAGGCTCCACCAGGCGCCAAGCGTCTTGTCAGGCAGCTTTGCGACTAAGAATGCCAGGTGAAATGTGCCGCCGACAACTCCCATGCTCTGCACGAACTGGACTGGCAGCCCGGCCAACACATAGTTCCTGCTTCCAATGATTGAGCTGGCCATTGCGAGCTCAGTCCAGATAAGGATGAACCCGATTCCAGCGAGGGCCGGCACGATCCAGCGCCACTTCACACGCTTTCGCCAGGAGACGACCCAGGCGCCTATCACGAGAATCGCAAGAGCGTTTATGCAGAGGCTGGTGGTCTGGAGCCCACGCACCAGAGGCTCCTGAAAATAGTACGCCGCGGCCCTCCCTGGTTCGGCGGCACGCTGCATTCCAATCCAGGTCTGGACGAGCATGAAGCCTGAGGCGAGTGAGTAGACCCACTCCTGCCACCCAGGTCCGGCATAGACCCAACGTGATGCTTCAAAGGCGGCCCTTCTGGACTCGGCGGACGACATGGCGGTGCGGACCCATTGTGAACGAAGCCGAAAGTCTCAGGCAGGTACGGCCCCGGACCATAATCCAGCATAGCCTTGCACACTCACTACGACATCTTAGGCGTTGGCCATAGAGCTCAACCGGAAGAGGTCCGAACTGCTTACAGGAAGCTGGCGCGTTCGTATCATCCGGACGTCAATCCGGACCCCAAAGCCCATGAACTCATGGCGCAGATCAACGTCGCGTTCGAAATTCTGATCGATCCTGTGCGGCGAAGTGAGTACGACGCCTCAATTGGCCACTCGCCCCATTCGGAGCCGGTTCGCGAACCCCAGGATTCCAGCCATCCCAACTCAGTATCCGCCAGAGTCGCTGCAAGGCATCTTCACCACCGCACTCCGGTCTACGCGATCACGCATGACCGACGAAGCGGTCGGCTGATCACAAGTTCATTCGACAATGAAATCATCTGGTGGGGCCCCGGTGCCGCTGAGCCAGAAAATCGACGCAAGCTCGAAGGCGGCGTTGTCAGCACCATCCAAACAGCTCCGAAAGGGCTGCTGATCGCTGCAGGATCGACCGAACAGTCGCTCACATGCTGGCGGGTAGCCGATGGCAAGCCCCGCTCGTGGCGCAAGACTCCGAAAGAGTGGATTGTCTGCCTGTCGCCGTCTCCAGATGGTCAAAGCCTGGCGCTGGGCCATGTCAGCTCAGCGATTCGCGTTGTAGCCACCGACACCGGCCAGCCAAAGTGGTCTGCGTCTTCACACTCCGAGTCCGTCACCGCACTCTCCTGGTCAAAAGACGGCAAGTATTTGGCCACCGGCTCCGGCGATGCGTCAGTCAAGATTTGGGACGGTGCAACTGGCAAAGAGCTGCACACGATAGACCGCATTCGATCCTCGGTCACGACGATCGCATTCAGCGCGGACGGCAGATACCTTGCCGTGGGTGCCGTAGACCTTTCGATCCGAGTCTTCAGCCTGCAGGATATGCTGCTCAGGCAGACGTTCTTTGGCCATACCAAGCCGATTGAAGGCCTGGCGTTCCATCCGCGCAACTGGCTGCTCGGCAGCGTGAGTCGAGATGGCAGCGTTGGTCTTTGGAACGTCAAGCACGGAATCGGTCACGGCCGAATCGAAGCTTCGCACCAGCCGATCTCCGCGATCTCATTCAGCCCGGACGGTTCTCAGATGATCACAGGTGGGCTCGATAAAGTTCTGCGAATCTGGGATCTGAAACTGCCGAGCCGAGTCTGAAGTAGACTCCCGGCATGCTGTTTCCGCTGGCTGTAGCTGCGCTTCCGACTCCTGTCGAATCGTCCATCACCGTTGTCTCATACAACATCCATCATGGTCGTGGCATGGACGGGGTCATCGATCTTCCGAGAATCGCGAAGGTCATTGCTTCCCAGAATCCAGACTTCGTCGGACTCCAGGAAGTGGACAGCGGCACCAATCGAGCAGAAGGCCGGTTCGAGGCAAAAGAGCTGGGTGAGCTGCTCGGCCTAAACAGCGTTTTCGCGGAGGCCATGCCGTACGACGGCGGCGGTTACGGCGAGGGATTTCTCTTCAAAGGTGAAGGCTCAAAGATGGGGCCGCTTCGACTGCCCGCCAGGAACGGCTTCGAGCCGAGATCAGCTGCAGTGCATAAGTTCGAGCTCGGCGGCGAGACCTGCTGGATTTTTGCGACACATCTCGATCATCAGGACTCCCAGATGCGAGCAGATCAGCTCGCTAAGCTGGAGAGCCTGATCAATGAGCTAGCTGGCGACAGCCCGGCCATCGTCATGGGTGACCTGAATATGAGACCGGATTCGCCCTCTTGGGGCACCTGGTGGTCTCGTTGGAAGAGCACCGTAATCGGGCCGACAATGCCATCAAAGGAGCCTCGCAGCCAGATCGACTACATTTTTGTGCGGCCGCCGGAGCGATGGGACGTTCTCAGAACTTGGATCGGCGATGAGCCGATCGCCTCCGATCATGCACCTATCGCCGCTGAGCTGAAGCTGAAGCGCTAGTTGGTGCTGATATCCTGCAAGAGTTCAGCCACGTTCGCTCTGGCAACGGCTGGGGCGGGCCCATCGTGCATCTGCTCTTCGAGCAGGGGAATCATGGCTGCCAGCCTCTCAGTAGTCTCGGTCGTTTCGAGGAGATGCTGTTTCCTCCGGGCTGATGTTTGAAGCAGCCCTGCGATGAGGAACGAAAGAGCCGGAAGCTCGTTGGGCAGCTCAATCTTGGAGACTTTGACGTCTAGGCCCGAGAAGCAGCTTTGGATGTAGCTTTCGGCGAACTGTCGAGCCTTCGCGGCAATCGCTGTCGCCCTCGCAGATCTCGCCGGATGAATCTCATGGACCGGCTCAACTTGGCCGATGAGCACAGGATGAGATTCGTCAAATCGGCGGATCCTGAATCGATCTGCACCTTGAATGGTCACGCTGACCTGCCCGTTTGCGAGCTCCTGCGCGGCAACGACACGCGCTGCTGTGCCAACCAGGTGAGTCTCCGGATGCCGCTCCTCTGACTCCTCGCTCTTCTTGAGGACCGCACCAAGCATCTTCTCGTCTGCACGACACTCCAGGATCAGCTCAACGAGGGCTGAATCTGTGATATGGAGCATCAGTTTCGAATGCGGAAAGAGCACCGTATCCATCGGAAGAAGGGGCATCTCCGTCAGGCTGTCGGACATCAACTTATTATAGCTGCAGTTTCCCGACCCCTGTCCGACCGAAAAGGTATTCTTCCGGCTTGCTGACAGCCATATGGCCTCGGCATTCTTGACCATGAGCTCCGTAATGGACCCCGGCAACAACGACGATCGACAGAAGAGGATTAAGGCAGTTGAGGAGCAGCTGTCCAAGCTCACTGATGAATTGTCCAACTTGAAAGGCAAAGGCGATGCGAAGCCCGAACCTACCCAGCAGGCAGCCCAGCCCACTTCAGTCGATCAAGGCGTTGGCGTAACGAGTATTCAGGACTCCGACGCGACCCTTCGAAGACTGGTACAGCGGATCGCGATGATCCTCCAGGCGGAGAAGATCGTAATCATGTTTTACGATCACGAAGTCGGTGACCTGATCGCAATTCCTCCTGCTTACGGAGTCGAGAAGGACGTCCTCGATAAGTTCAAAGTGCGTGCTACTCAGGGTGTTTCTGGAATGGTCTTCCGGGAAGGCGAGCCGTGCATGTTCCACAACGCCTCGACCGACCCTCGAACGCGCAAAGACATCGTTTCACTCCTTCACATCGAGAACGGAATTACCGTCCCCCTGATCCTTGAAAGGCGAGACGACGAGAACCGAGTCATCGAAAGAAAGTCGATCGGTGTTCTCCACGCGATCAACAAGCGCCACGGCGAAGATTTCAATGATGAGGACGTCAGGCTGCTCGAGCGAATGGCTCGAAACGTCGGCTCCATCATCGCCAACCTGCAGCTCTACAAAGAGGTCCTCAAAGAGCGCGAAGAGCTCCTCCAGACATTCGAGTCACTCACCTCCGGCCTCATGCTGATCTCGCCTGAAGGCAAGATCAGTCAGATGAACGCTGTCGCTCGAGCAGTCTTCAGCCTGCCTCCCGATATCATTGGCTCGATCGCCTCTGAGAAGATCGACGATGAAGAGGTCGACGAGATGATCGAAGCGGGGCTGCGAGGCGATGAGCCTAAGCCGATTGAGATCATTAAAGTCCTCGGTGGCAGCGAGCGAACTTACAGCGTCCAGGGCGCGGCCGTCCGAAATGAGGAAGGCAGATCGCTCGGCTACGTGATGATCTTCAACGATCTCACTGAGCAGAAGAACGTCGACCGCATGAAGAGCGCATTCGTCGCGATGGCATCCCATGAGCTGCGAACGCCTCTCACAGCCATCAAAGGCTTCGTGAGCACGCTGCTCATGGACGATGGCTTCAGCAAGGAAGACCAGTTCGAATTCCACACGATCATCGACCAGGAGTGCGATCGACTTCGCCGCCTGATCGACGACCTGCTCAACACGGCGCGCATTGAAGCGAACGAGAGCCTGGCCCCGAACTACAGCCAGTTCCCACTGCGAGATCTGCTGGAGAAGGTGCTTGTGATTCAGAAGCAGTCGACGGATAAGCACTCGCTCTATCTCGACGCCACGGAAGACATTCCCGGCGAGATCATCGGTGACCTCGACAAGCTGGATCAGATTCTCACGAACCTGCTCAACAATGCGATCAAGTATTCACCCGGTGGCGGAGACGTCATTCTCCACGCGAAAATGGATCCGGATGGCGAGCACGTGCAGCTCGGTGTTGAAGACCAGGGCCTCGGAATTCCCGAGACGCACCTCAAGAGGGTGTTCGAGAAATTCCACCGAGTCGACAACGACGACAACCGCAAGATCTACGGAACGGGCCTCGGCCTCTTCCTGGTCAAGCACCTGGTCGAAGACATCCACATGGGTTCGCTCTGGGCGGAGTCTGAAGTCAACGTCGGTTCCACGTTCTGGGTCAAGATTCCAGTCGATCTCGACATTGAAGCAGCTAAGGAGCACAACCGATAAGTTCACTCCAGGCTGTCGTCTTTGACTTTGACGGCCTGATCGCAGACACTGAGACCCCGGAGTTCATCAGCTGGTGTAGGCTGTTTGATGAACGCGGGGTCTCTCTGCGTATGGAGGAGTGGATCAAGTGCGTGGGCCAGGCGCCGGGCGTCTGGTCTCCTTATGCTCATCTAGAGGAGCTTCTGGGGAGGCCCACGGACCATTCTGAGGTCACCGAGCGCCGATTACAGCTGCTGCACGCCGAGTTGGAGTCGCTGAAGCCCAATCCAGGTCTGATTTGCTTGATCGATGAGCTGGATGAAGCAGGAGTGCCGTTTGGGATCGCCTCAAACTCAGTTCAAAGCTGGGTCGCAGACAACCTGACCCGCATCGGGCTCCTTGACAGGTTCAAAGTGATCTCTACGCGGGACAGGGTAAAGCACCCCAAGCCTGCGCCAGACGCCTACTTGGCGACGTGCTCGGGCCTGCGGGCGGACCCGGTCTGGAGTGTCTCCTTAGAGGACTCCGCAAGCGGCGTAGGAGCGGCTGTAGCGGCGGGAATGTTCTCCATCGCTGTGCCATCGGAGATGACACGGATCATGGATTTCTCAGGGGCCAACCAAATGGTTGACTCTTTGGAAGAACTCAGCCTGGCCGGCATCCGTGCAGCTATCGTAGCGGCACGGACACAAGCTCAGCTTTGAGAATGTTGATCGAGTCGATCGACTCCGGATCAACCTCGTTCATGGCTGCCAAGTAGAGCGAGACGAAGTCACCAAACAGTGTCAGCGTCATCATCTTCTCCAGCAGTGTGTCGCCGATGGCTGTGGCGTACTGGTTCTTTGCCGCGTGGCTGACCAGATCAGCAGTAATGCGACCTCTCGCCTCCATCTTGGGCGACTCGGTGCCATCACGCAGCGTGACAAGCCCCCAGCCGTTGCTGCACTGCTCGTTCGCTTTGACCCAGCCAAGAATCTCGTTGTGGCAGAGCTCAGGATAGGCGTGCGAGAAGCACATCTCCTTGGCGTTCTCACAAATCTGACCCTTCCACCGGCCAGCGACTGCTCCCTGCCATGAACCGAGGCCATAGAGGACCACCGGCTTTCCATAAAGCTCGCGTGCCATCTGTTTGGTCGGGTTCTGCGATTCAGGCGACTCAAGGCGCCAGGCATCGGCAGAATCCTTGAGCAGGCTGATCAGTCGTTCAAAGTCCTGATCTGGGAGGAGTCCAAGCTTGATGCACGCCGCCAGGACGGGCATCATTAAGAAGCCGAGTGCTGTGCGTGGAGGCTGACCGCCAGGAATCCCGATGACCGGGAATCCATCTGCAGCTGCCTGGTCAGCAAGCTTGCCGCCGGATGTGACCGCGATGATATTTGCGCCGAGCTTCTTCGCCTGATCGTATGCAGCGAGTGTCTCTTCGGTGTTGCCCGAATAGCTGGCCGCAAATACAAGTGACCCAGATCCGGCCCAGTTGGGCAGGCTGTAGTCTCTGTTGACCAAGAAAGGCACAGTGCCGAGCGCATCGAACATCGCGCCGACAAAGTCGCCGCCGGCGGCAGAGCCGCCCATCCCGGTCAGGATGACATTGTCAGGCTTTGCGCCCCACGTGGGGAGTGAAGAGTTTTCGGCTATCTCAAGCGCCTGCTTCACCTGATCTGAGAATTCACAGGTGAGCCGGTGCATCTCCTTCGGATCGAGCCGAAGGACGTCTTCTCGACTGTCGAGATTGATCATTCGTCAGCGAAGGGATCGAATTCGTCAGCGCTCGGCGCTGCTGCAGCTGGGGCGTTTCCGCCGCCGCCACTGCCTCCGCCGTTGCCGGCTGGAGCAGCACCATCACGCGCTCGATCAAGTCCCTGAACATTGTCCGCGACTACCTCGACCACTTCTCTGGTCTGTCCGTCCTGTGTTGTGTACTTCCGCTGCTGAAGTCTTCCGTCAACTGCAACAAGCCGACCCTTTGACAGGTAGTTTGCGCAGAATTCGGCAGACTTGCCCCAGGCTACGAAGTTGAAGAAATTGGTGTTGTCTTTATCGTAGGGGTTGTCGACGGCCAGTCCACAGTTGACAACCGATTTCCCGGTGGTCGTGGTTCGGAGTTCAGGGTCGCGGGTCAGCCGACCCACGAGAACGACGCGGTTGATGCTCATTGATTAGTCCTCTTTCTTAAAGGTTCTGTGTCGAATGACGTCGTCGCTGTTGTTCATCAAGCGCTCAAGCTCGGCTGGAACTGCGGTTGGTCCTTCGAACAGCATGAGGATATAGTTTCCATCACGATGCTTGTCAATTTCATAGGCAAGCTTGCGTTTTTGCCACTTTCCGGATGATTCGACGGTTCCGCCGTTCTTTTCGACGACATCCTTGAAGTGATCGGAGATCTTTGCGACCTCATCATCTGTGTGGCTGCCTGCCACGATGTAGAGGACTTCGTACTTTGCTGTGTTCATTTTGCTTTGCTCCCTCTGGGCTTTCTCTTGGCGCCTATCACTAGGCGCAGAGAGCAGAAATAGCGGAGCGGAGAATACCACTGTCCTGCAGCCGTCCCGATCCTTCGGACTCATCGCCCTGCTTTATGCTGCGTTGAACCTGGGAAGAGCAGCTCATTTGGCCCGTCCAGTCCTCCTCTCTCGACGCCTAAGTCCCGGGCGACCAGAGATTGTGGAACCCAATGCACTCTTTCCTGCGTGATGGCCTGTGAGAGGACCGCACTATGTTCCTGAACCGACGCCGAATTATTACAATGAGCAGCATCTGCGCAGCCGCGATGGCATGCACCACAGCTTCTGCTTACTTGGGTCTGGCAATTCCATCTCACTTGATATCGGAGGCGGCCGTTGTTAAAACCAACGACCAACAGCTCTCTCATAAATTCAAAAACGCCTCAGCCGAGGACGTGATCAAGTGGCTGGATTCCCAGAACCTCAACTTTGTCATTGACACATCCAATCTGCCCAAAAAGCAGCTGACGATGAGCCTGAAGAACGCCGACGCTTCCGACGCCATCGAGGCGATCGCCGAAGCTCTTGGAATGGCCTGGTCGAAGAAGGGTGACGTCTACGTCCTCTCCTCCGCACCTCGCCTCCGCTTCGCAAACGAGGGTCTCGACAGAGTCCGAGAGGGCCGCGTGCTTAGAGCGGTTGATGAGATTCGACCACTCAGACAGGCTCGCGAAGGCCGCCAGCTCACTCCAGCTCAGGAGGCTGAGCTGCGAAAAGAGCTTGGCAGCATGGAGATCGAGCTCCAGGAGACCCTCGGCGAACTCGGCCCCAAGATCGCACTGCGCATCCAGGAAGCTATGAAGGCTCACCAGGGCGAGATGTCCGAAGAGGACCGCGTGAAGATGGAGAAGGATCTCCAGCGCATGAAGATTGAGCTGGGTGAGAACATGGCCGAGCTCGGCCCGAAGATCGCGATGAAGATCCAAGAAGCCATGAAGAAGCATGGCAAGGAGCTGACTCCCGAGCAGCGCGCTGAGATGGAGGAAGGCCTCCGCGAGATGCGCATGGAGCTCAAAGAGGTTGGCCCTGAGATCGAGAAGGCGATGAAGGAGATGAAGCTCCACATGCAGGATCGCAAGATGTCCGACAAGGACCGCGCTGAAATGGAGAAGGGTCTCCAGGAGATGCGAATCGAGCTCAAGGGTGTTGGCCCAGAGATCGAGAAAGCGATGGCCGAGATGAAGCTGCACATGCAGGACGGCAAGATGTCCAAGGAGCACAGAGCTGAGATGGAGAAGCACCTCAAAGAGATGCGAGTCCACCTCAAGGAAGTCGGCCCTGAAGTTGAGCGCGCCATGAAGGAGATGAAGCTCCACCAGAAAGGCGATCACAAGATGTCTGACAAGGACCGCGCTGAGATGGAGAAGGAGCTCAAGAAAGTCCGACTTCACCTCAAGGAGATGGGTCCCGAGATCGAGAAGAAGATTGCTGAAGCGATGGCACAAGCCATGAAAGCCGAAGGCAAAGAGATGACCCCCGAGCAGCGAGCCAAATTCGAAAAGAAGATGGCCGAGATGCACGAAAAGATGTCAGAGATGGGCCACAAGATGGAGCTCAAATTTGGCGGCGAAGGCATTAACCCCTTTGAGCTTCAAGAAGGCGAAGAGATGATGGTCTTCCCGCAGAAGGCTCTAAAGCTCATCGAGGATTTCAAATTTGAGATCGATGGCGAGGGCTTCAAGTTCGGTGAGATGTTCTTCCCCCACGGGTTCAACTTCGAGTCACAGGGCGACCACGACTCCGAGTGGCAGGACAAAGATGGCAAAAAGGTCATCCGCAAGGTCATTGAACTCGATGGCAAGGGCCTCCATGAGATCAAGGAAGGCGGCAATGTAATCCGGCTCCACATTGGAGACGGGCACGATAACAAGGCCCTTCACGAGATCCAGGAGGGCGGCAAGCTCATCCGAATCCATGAAGGTGACGCAGGCCACAACAAGGTTTTGCGGCAGCTGAAGGAAGGCAATCACGAAGTGATCGTGCTGAGCGGAAATGACATCCTCGACCTGAAGGGCCACGGAGGCAAGAACGTTGAGCGAAGAGTCATCCGACTCCATGCTGGCGACGGCCATGACAACAAGGTTCTGCACGAGCTGAAGGGCGGCGACCACGAAGTGATCGTTCTCGGCGGAAAAGGCGAGGGGCTCCACGAGTTCCACGTTCAGGGCGGCGAAGATGGCAAGCGGAGAGTCATGCGACTCAAACCTGGCGATGCTGACCACAACGAGATACTTCGAGAATTCAAGAGCAAAGATGGCAACTTTGTGATCATGACGGCGCCAAAAAGCGGCTCAAAGGCTGATTTTGAAAGCAA